>CALFBV010000142.1 GCA_937951395.1 uncultured Rubritalea sp. | reverse complement strand
CTGCAAGACCTGGATCTTGATTTGGCTGATCGTTGAATTCATCACCCGTTTCTGCATCACTTTGCCCATTATTATCCAGATCATAAGATGAAGGCGCATCAAGGTACACTGTTCCAGTGTTAGTGTTGTTAGTCTGGCTCGTTTCATCGGCGCTCTTGTTGTCCAGATCTAGAGCCACTGCATTACTCTTACCATTGCTACTACCACCATCACCTTTCCACTGTATACCCACATAGATAGCTGCGATCGCTAGGACGTGAAGTATGAGAATAACGGTGAGTGCTTTGCCGATACCCACACTTGGGACATCGCCATCTAGCTCTTCTGCTGAAGCAGCTGCTGAAGCTTTCACTTTCTTTCCTACGGTGCGTGCATACATCGCTCGGAATCCCGTTTGAGTCTTTCTCTTTGTTTGTAGTTTGTTCTTTTTCATTTTTGTTCTTGGTTATTGGGGATAATTGGTTGGCGTCATCTCAGATTGAGCACTACTTCACGAAACACATCGCCTCTGTGTTCGTATCCTTTGAATTGATCAAATGATGAGGTTCCTGGTGAGAGCAGGACGGCATCGCCATGCGTGGCTAACTGCTTGCTGAGTGTTACCGCTTCCTCTAGAGTCTCTACTTTTACTGTCTCTACTACTTGTGAAAATAATACCTGAAGCTGCTCTGCTATTTCTCCAAACACGATCGCGTGATGCGCATGTTGCTTTAGTCTAGGTAGAAGCGCTACGTAGTCCAAACCTTTTTCTTTGCCCCCTGCGAGGAGAACTACTGGTCTGGACTGACTTCTGAGCGCGCTGTCTAGCGCGTGTAAATTGGTTGCTTTGCTGTCGTTTAAATATTCTACACCGTCAAGCGTGCGAATCAACTCGCAGCGATGCATCGGCGGAGCAAATCCTGTGAGTGCAGGTGCGATGTTTTCTTTACCAATACCTAACTGCAGACAAGCACCGATAGCAGCCATCGCGTTCTCTGCATTATGTAGACCTCTGAGACGCGTTTTTTCTATCTCTAATAGTTGCTCACTCTGGAAACACACCCAGCCATCTATTAGAGTATAGTCACTGTCTTGCGACTCTGTGGTGAAGGTAAGTTTTCTCGCTTTGATTCCACCTACTTCCTCCCCTGCTCTTATGATTGCGCAGTCGAGGTCAGTTTGATTTTCAAAGATACGCAGCTTGGCATTTTTGTAATCTTGGATACTCGTATATCGATCCATGTGATCTGCATCGAAATTCAACCAGATAGCTACATCAGGCTTCAACTGTTTAATTGTTTCTAGTTGGAATGAACTTAGCTCAAGCGCGATAGATTGCGGAACCTCATCTAGCATAACCACCTCGGATAGAGGCATACCGTAGTTCCCACATGAAACACATGTGACTCCGCTGTGAGACATGATGCGCTGAACTAGCTCAGTCGTGGTGGTCTTGCCATTCGTGCCTGTGATGGCAATTATTTTTCCATTATAGAATCTGTATCCAAGCTCTGTCTCACCGATCATTTCGCCAGCATTTTTCGAAAACGCTTCCACGTAATCGCCAAAGGTATCGATCCCAGGTGAGATCACTAACAGATCACAGGATGAACTCTTACCAACCTCTATTGTAGCGTTGGGATGAGCGGTGATGCCTTTTGGAAGATTAGAAATTTCATCTGAAGAATCAAACAGAGTCACGCGAGCACCATGGGACTGAGCTAGCTGGGCGGCTGCCCTGCCGCTTCTTCCCGCTCCTAGAACGTGTACTGTTTTATCCTTTATTATCATACTACTTTTAATAATGAAAGCCCTATGAATGCGCAGATGATGGAGATGATCCAAAATCTGATGATGACCTGGCTCTCATGCCAGCCTCGAAGTTCAAAGTGATGGTGAATGGGCGCCATTGCGAAAATGCGTTTCCCTCGCATCTTGAAACTGCCTACCTGTAATATCACTGAAACTGCCTCCATGACGAAGACGAATCCGATGATGACGAGGAGAAATTCTTGCTTCGTGCAGATCGCCATGGTGCCAATGCTGCCACCTATCGCGAGTGATCCGGTATCACCCATGAAGACTTTTGCTGGGTGACAATTGAACCACAAGAACCCAAATGTAGAGCCTACCATTGCCATGATGAATACCGCCAGCTCACTGAGCTGAGGATTGAATGGAATGTGGATTCTTGAGAAGGCAATGACATTTCCTGCTAGATAAGCAATGACAGCATATGCAATACACGTCGTGATAGTGCAACCGCTAGCTAATCCATCAAGCCCATCTGTTAGATTCACAGCATTCGATGCTCCGATGATGATGAATATGAAAAATGGAATCGCAAAATAAGAAAGATCAATGAATGGCCTCTTCAATAAAGGAATCCCCAATTCACTAATTGCCATATGCTCAGCCTTACCCTCTTCGCCTTTCACCCAGAAGGCGTTCTCTCTTGGTATATCTACGCTTTGCATCTGCTTCACTCGGTCTGTGCTGGCTTTAAATTCAACCTTTGCCTTCTCAGTGACAAGCACTTCTCCTTCTACTCCTGTATTGAAGAACAAAAACATTGCGGCTACGGCGGCTACGGCGGCTTGCCAGATGAGTTTGAATCTAGAACTGACACCTTCAGAGTTTTTGAGTTTCACTTTGGCGTAGTCGTCCATAAACCCTAGTGCTCCTAAACCTAGCATGACGAACATGGTTACACCTACGAAGGTGTTCCAGATTTGACCGCAGAGTAATACTGAGATCGTGATTGTTCCCAGGATCATGACGCCCCCCATTGTTGGTGTGCCAGCTTTTGCTCCGTGGAGTTCGTGCAGCTTGTGAACTTCTTCTGCGCTTCTTATTGGCTGACCTACCTTAAGCGAGATCAATCTTCGGATGACGCGTGGCCCTAGCCAGAGCGAAAGCCCGAATGCAATGAGACATGCGAGTGCTGCACGCACTGTTAGATACTTGAAAATATTGAGAAAACTACAAGACTCTGCCCACGACGCTCCTGCTTGATTCGCCTCATTCCACCATTGATAAATTAGATATAACATTAGTTTTTAGTTTTTTGTAAATGCTTGGTTCATTATTTCTTCCATTCCTGCTGAGCGACTCCCTTTGAATAGGACTACATCGCCGCTAGTGCATGTGCTCCGAAGCCATTCCGCAGCCTCTTCACGCTGATTAAAGTGTTTTGCTTTACCGCCTGCGGCGATGGTTCCCTCGGTAATTCCTGCTGCAGCCTCACCCACAGAGATTGTGAAAATGTCTCTTCTCGCTGTGAGCTTACCCACATTCTGGTGAGCCTCAGCGGCGTGATCGCCTAGCTCAGCCATGTGACCTAGGACTACGTATTTCTCTCCTACTTGCACACCTGACTCACTAAGCTCCGCGAGAGTATCGATAGCCGCTGCCATGGACTCTGGATTTGCGTTATAGGTATCGTCAAAGATCGTCACGCCATTGCTTTCAAAAGCTTTTAGTCTACCACTTGTTAGAGAGGTTTTGTTTAGACCATTGGCTATTTCCTGAGCGGTCATCCCGAGCGCGTGACCAGCACCACCCGCGAGTAATGCGTTTGCCACCATATGCCTACCTACTACTGGGAGGCTCACTCTGATTGGAGTTTGGTCTTGGATGATCAAATCAAACTCTGAGCCTAACGCGGTCATGATTAAATTATCTGCCCTCACTTCTCCCCTACCATTTCCTACTATCAGGGTTTGGGCTTTGGTTCTCGTGGTGAAATAGTCAACATAGTCACAGGCAGCGGACGCGATGAATGTCCCTTCTTCATGAAGGCACTTCGCAAGCTCGCCTTTTTCCTCAGCGATGGCTTCGATGCTTCCCATGAATTCAATGTGAGCGGTTCCTATATTAGTGATGATTCCGATGTCTGGATGAGCGATGCTACATAGCGGTGCTATCTCACCAGGATTACTCATTCCCATTTCCCAGATGCAGACTTCATGCTCTCCTTCTGTTGCCAGAATACTGAGTGGTAGACCGATGTGGTTATTGAAATTTCCTACTGTCGCGGAGACTTTAAATTTTTCACCTATCACGGACTTAGTGAAATCTTTCGTGCTAGTTTTTCCATTCGACCCCGTGATCCCTATCACTTTAATATCTAAACCACGACGATACCACGCTGCAAATTGTTGTAGCGCTGTCAGAGTGTCTTCTACGATTATAACCGCAGTTCCAGAATGGTTGAGTCCTTCTAAAAAACCATTACGATTAATCACAAGAACCTTAGCTCCTTCACTTATTGCTTGATCAAGAAAATCATGAGCATCAAACCGGTCACCTTTTAAGGCAAAGAAAGCACAAGCGGGACCTATGTTTCTAGTATCAGTAGACACTGAATCTATGACAGTATCATCACTGCCATGCACCAGTCTTCCGTTTGTTGCTAAGAGTAATTCTTTAACGTTTGTCGCGTTCATCGTCTTCTCTTCTAGGTGATTTATGGAAAGTAGATTCCTGTTCTTTTATCTTAGCCAAGCGATCCTTGAGGTCACCTACGCGGTGATCACTGAGGATTCTTCTAGCTACGGCTCTATCGTCAAACTTAATAGTCTCTGTCGCAAACTGCTGATACGTCTCGTGCCCTTTACCTGCGATCAAGACTGCATCACCTGGTCTGGCTATCTTCACTGCAGACTCGATGGCTTCCGCTCTATCGACCACTACGTGATATTTTTTACCACGCATTCCAGCTTCCACCATCTTAATGATCGCTTCTGGGTCTTCGCTGCGCGGATTATCTGAAGTCACGATACAGAAGTCGCTGCTCTCTGCTGCGGCCTCACCCATAAGTGGGCGCTTGAGGTTGTCTCTGTCGCCACCGCAGCCAAAGACTGTGATGAGATTTCTAGGTTCTAGTTCACGCATAGTAGAACAAGCATTTCTCAGTGCGTCTGGTGTGTGCGCGTAGTCTACGAATACAGACATACCATTGACATTGCCTACGTTCTCCATACGACCTGGCACCTGCGGAGCTTCTGTTAGAGACTTCACGATGTCTCTCATTTTCATACCAGCAGCAGCACATGCAGTGATGGCGCTAACCACATTATAAACGTTGAATTTTCCGATGAGAGGCACTTGCACTAGGTAAGATTTACCTCTTACATCCAGCTGGAATGACGTCCCCTTGAAGGTTTGACGGATGTTAGAAAACTTAAAATCACAATGAGCATTCATTCCGTAGGTCCAGACAGACATGCGTTCTTCGACCTCCTTCGCCATGCGTTTACCGTAGTTATCATCAGTATTGATTACAGCTACAGATTTCTTTTCGCTACCCGCTTCCTTCATGGCTATCATTTGCTCGAAGAGCGCTAGCTTAGCGCGGAAATAGCTATCCATATCACCATGGTAGTCCAGATGATCCTGAGTCAGGTTAGAGAACACGCCTACATCGAAGTTCACACTACCAACACGGTTCTGCTGGAGTCCGTGAGAACTTACCTCCATGGCGACGCCACGGCATTCGTTATTCGCCATTTGTCTGAGTAGCTGATGCATTTTTACTGCACCTGGTGTGGTGTGAGTAGCTTCGGACTCGCCCATGCCATCGTCAAATTTTATGGTGCCTAACAGCCCCGCCCTTCTCCACACATCCTTCATGATATGGTGGATCAGATACGTTGTAGTTGTTTTCCCGTTAGTTCCAGTCACTCCGATTACTTTGAGAGCGTCAGATGGATAATCATTAAGTGTGTTCGCTAATTCAGCGAGTGCTTTACCAGTGCGCCTAGTGTGCACCCATGCGACTTTTCCTGACTGCTCTAGAGTGGGAGCGGACTCGGCGACGATAGCTACCGCGCCTTTCTCAATCGCCTTATCGATGTATTGATGACCGTCTACCCCACCTGAGACCGCGACGAACATCGCTCCCTCTGTAACCTCGCGGCTATCAGATGTTAGAAAACTTACCTCTACTTCAGCGTCTCCTGAGATTACTGGGTTATCTAGGTTCTTGATGACTTCTGTTAATTTCATTGTGCTATTCCTAAGGTGGTACTCACCTCCTCAGTTGGTGTTAAATTTCTGTAAGCAGCTACCTGCTTCATGGTTTCCTTCCAGATCGGTGCGGCTACAGTGCCGCCTCCAAAGTTATAATCTTTCTTTGCTCTTGGTTCTTGGAGCACTACCACGCAGACAAACTTAGGAGACTGTATTGGTAGCATTCCAGCGAATGAGACTGTTTTTCTCGTCTTACTGTATGCTTTGAGTTTATTATCCCAGATTTCTGCTGTTCCTGTTTTCCCTCCTTCTGTGTATCCTTCTACATCTGCGCTCGTGGCTGTTCCGCCTTCTTCAACCACACTTTTCAGAGCTTGTCTACAGTCTCTCGCAGTTCTTTCGCTGATAACACGACGAAGGATCTCAGGCTTGTATTCCTCCACTGTCTCACCGAGATAGTTCTCCACTTTCTTGATCACTCGTGGCCTCATCAGATTCCCCCCGTTAGCCATCACGCAGTAGAAATTAGCAATCTGCATGGGTGTGACCCGGAGCGCGTAGCCAAACGAATACCTAGAGAAATCTACCATATTTCCTTTATCGCGCACTAGACCATCACTTTCAGCACCAAGCCCTATCCCAGTTTCTTGACCAAAACCAAAGCCTTCAACATAGTCCATATATTTACGGTAGCCCACTTGCTTTGCGAGCATATAGGTACCAATATTATTGGATTTTTTAGCGATTTCCCAGACCTTTAGATAACCCTTGCCGTGCTCATCTCTTACATTGAACCCAGGTGATGGATTTCTGTAGTAGCCATTATGACACCAGACTTTATCATTAATACCACGGATTCTTTCATTTATCGCAGCTGCAATAGCTACCAACTTAAAAGTGGATCCTGGCTCATACTCACCCTGAAGTGCGTAGTTAAATTCGCTAGTCATGATCCCCTCGCGGGTTCTTAGATTATAGTGAGGCCTGCTAGCTATCCCGAGAACATCTCCTGTATTGGGGTCCATGACAATAATTGTTGCTCTTACTGGGTCGTATTCTAGCACCGCCGCATCCAGCTGCTCATCAACTATCGCCTGAATGCCCATATCTATCGCGAGCTGAACATTGTTGCCATTGATCGGAGCATGAACGCTCCCCTTATGGGCGGGCATGACCTCGCCAGAGAGATCACGCATTTCCTTCTTGTAGCCATCTGTGCCTGCAAGATGCTCTTCACATGCCTTCTCTATACCAGCTTTCCCTACATGCTTATCATCACCTTTTGCATGAGTCGAGTATCCAGTGATATGGGTGAGTAGGCCTGGAGAATTATGAAATCTCTTCATGCTTTCGGTAAATCTAAAGCCCTTGATGCGTTTTTTACGTATTAGATCAGTCAACCTAGAAGCGATGTCCGGAGCGATGTCCTTTACGATCACCTTATCTGCCATGCTTCTTTCATTGATGCCTATCATCTTTTTCAGCTCATCCTTCGTCATCCCGAGAGGTGTTGATATCTCTTCACAAGCATAGTCTAGGTGACGATCTATGATCCACTGTCTGTCCTTACTTTTATTGAGAAGCTTACGGCTACGGAGTTTGATGTTTCGACCACGAGTCTTTTCATCCCACTCATACCACTCAGTAGTCTTGCTCAACTCCTGACATGCCACACCTCTGACAACCGTTCTAACCTCCTTGATGTGATATTTATCCACGATCAGCGTTTTAGAAATAATACTCTTCGCTATCACCTCGCCATTGCAGTCTACAATCGTACCGCGTTTAGCTAATAGAGGGTAAGTTTTTTCATAAGAATCACCTGCCCTCTTAGCGTATTTTTCGCCGTCGACCACCTGAAGGAAATACAGCCTAATCGATAATGCACTAAGCCCGACCACAAGGATCAGGCAAAGTCTCAAACATCTTTTATAGGTCTGTCTATCCATTTTTTTACGGAGCTTCCACTCTTACTGCAACTCTTGCCGCCACTCCATCAGCTCCAGGGTTGACTATTTCTAGTTGGTTAGGATCGGTTTCTCTGAGGGCTGACCCACGTGCCAGCAGATCCTCCTTCATGAGGTAACGGTCTAAATTCCTGTCTATTTTCACATTCGTCATGCTCACTCCTGCGTAATACTGATCTATCTCTTTTTGTGCTGCGTCTATTTTCCTAGCGATGTCGATCTGCTGATTAGATGCATACACATGCATGATGCCGCCAGCTGCCAGGATCACAGCGGCGATACCTAGTAGGACGAGTTCACTGATGCTAAAATTCTTCTTTTTTGTTTTTTTTGCGTTCATTACTGATTTTGCCCTTTCTTACATTCCTATATTCTAAATTTCTTAATTTTCTACTGACTTCACTCTTTCAGCCACTCTCATGATGGCACTTCTTGATCTAGTATTCCTACTGATTTCCCCTTCCCCTGCTGTGATTGGCTTTCTTGATACTAGGTTAAAATGATATTCTGGATTCGGCCTCGGCGCTGGCCACTCTTTCTTATCCACCTCTTTCGCGCTCACCGCCTTAAGGAACCGCTTTACCATCCTGTCTTCCAGGCTGTGAAAGCTGATCACGCAGAGCCTCCCACCTGGATTGAGTAATTCTGCTGAGGTATCTAGCAAGCCGCGGAGTGCCCCGAGTTCATCATTTACTTCGATACGTAATGCTTGGAAAATTTTCGTAGCTGGGTGGATTCTCTTTCCATTTCTTGGGCACCACCTCTCAATGCTTTCCGCAAGTTGTGTTGTAGTAAGAAATGGAGTGGCCACTCTA
The DNA here is from genome assembly GCA_937951395.1 of uncultured Rubritalea sp. Taxonomy (GTDB): domain Bacteria; phylum Verrucomicrobiota; class Verrucomicrobiia; order Verrucomicrobiales; family Akkermansiaceae; genus Rubritalea. The sequence continues at coordinate 1,713 of CALFBV010000142.1, read as the reverse complement.
TGCTCACAGATGCGCGCTGCAATCTTACGCGATGATTTCTCTTCACCGTATTCCCAGAAAATTTTTCTTAGATCAGCCTCGTCCCAGTTGTTTACTATATCAGCCGCTGTCACCCCTTCATCGCCCATGCGCATGTCTAGAGGTCCGTCTTTTGAAAAAGAAAACCCGCGCTCCGCTTCATCGAACTGCCATGATGAGACACCTAGATCAACTAAGATCCCATCCACACCATTTACTCCGCGCTCCTGCATGTGCTTGAGTGAGTCTGTGTAGTTGCCTTTTACCGGCCTAAAATGATCGCCAAATCTAGCCAGGCGCTTTCCTGCATAAGCAAGCGCTTCAGGATCTCTATCTACACCGTATACAGCAGCACCAGCTTCTAACATTTTCTCCGTATGCCCTCCGCCGCCGAGAGTTCCATCGATTAAAACCTTACCCTTAGCTGGTGCCATAAAGTGAATAGCCTCCTCTAGCAGAACAGTTTCGTGATAGTAACCGAGTTCTTCATCACCTTCACCAGAACTCACATTCGGCCCCATTGACTCATTTCTGAACCACCCAGCCAGCACAGCCCCCATCCCACTCTGTGGGGAGGTTACTGAGTTAGCTGTTACTGGTATGAGTTTTAACATTTTGTGTTGTAATTTAAAAATCGCTAGAAGAAATCGACCTCTTCATTGAGTCTTGCCGTTTCAGCATCCTCTCTTTCTTTCATTGTTTTGTGGTTCGCTAAGCTGAAAATCTCGAAATACGTCCCTCTTCCGACTAATTTCACCATCCCGCCTGACTCCAAACCTGGCCTTCCGCACCAAGCTTTTGGAATGAGGAGCTTACCTTGCTCACTCATGGTTGCCTTCTGACAGCGTGAGTGAAGCTTGCCCTTCATGTTCTTCTTTTCAGCTGGAGTCCAGTTTTCCATTCCATCCACCGTCTTCAGCATATCGTCATATTCGCATTCAGTTAACACCCTGAGCGCCTCCACCTTATACTTAGAAGACTGAAGTAACCTCAACATTCCACCACCGGCAAGTTGGCGCCAATCAGCAGGAACTGAGACCCTGTTTTTCGGATCTAGTTTATGCTCATAATCGCCCTGCAAGGCATGTTCGTTTTGGCTCATCTGGCTTATTTCAGTGTCGTTATGCTCCCTATGAATCACATTGATACACTTTAGTACACTTCGAAGTCAACCAAAAAGCAATAAACTCGAAAGATTTATGCATGTTTTTTATAAGCTGATACGGTATATTAACTTATATTAACTAATTTAGCCAGAGAAACAACGAGACATCCAATGATTCTATCAGCTCTCAAAATAATAATATACTCTCCTCTGACAAATACTTCACGAGCTAACCCTGCCACCCTGTAGCAACATTTAGCGAGGCTAGGATTACTTACACACAATCAACCTTTTTAGAAAAATACTTTTGTTATCATAATTTCAGTATACATTGAAAAAATGAGCGCAGCTATCCATATCATAAATTCAGAGCAGGAGTTACCTATTTCAATAAATGAGGCGTGGGAATTCTTTTCCACTCCTGCCAACTTAGAAAAAATTACCCCAAAGAACCTGAAATTCAGAATCCTCACCTGCTCGCATAACTCCATGGTGCGAGGACAAGTCATCAGCTACAAAATCCGACTCATGCCTCTGGTATGGATGAACTGGGTGACCGAGATTACGCATGTGGAGGACGGTAAATCCTT
>CALFBV010000141.1 GCA_937951395.1 uncultured Rubritalea sp. | reverse complement strand
ACCTACTCTGTGGCGCGATGCGTCTAGCGAGATTTAACTGCCTAGCAGCGATCCCTCAGAGCAAAAATAGCACCTCGGACTTCCTCGGCATCCCTATTCCGATGGCAGCAGGCTTCATAGCCTCACTCACCTTCCTACTCTCAAACTTCTATGAAGTCGGCAAAAGCCTTGGTGCATGGAACTACTTACTAGTGGGCGTCACTATAGGGCTCTCCATTCTTATGATTTCAAGTATCCGCTACCCTAGCTTCAAAAAAATAGACTGGAGCACCAAAGGATCTGTCTGGGGAATCTTATTAGGAACCCTTGCAATAGGCCTCATATTTAACCCGGTCACACGCTCATACACACCAGCTGTCATCTTCACTCTGTACTTAATCTATGGCTTGATTCGCCCGCTGCTCTCTAAGAAAATGCGACACTCACTCAGCGAAACTATTGGCGGGTAAACTCTCAATTAGAGAAAATTTTCTCACTAACAAAAAAAGTGCTTTGCCTAAGACGTTTTAAAATGTATCATTAACTTATGTTAAATGCCCTACTTTCTCTCTTCATGCTCATTGCGTGCGCTACTAGCGTCATAGCGGGCAAATACACCACCGTCATCATCGACGCTGGACATGGCGGTAGAGACAGAGGAGCAAAATGGGGAGGCGTCAGCGAGGCCTATCTAAATCTCAAAGTAGCTCAAAAAGTAGAAGCTCTTTTAAAGGCTAAGAGAATACCTGTTAAAATGACCCGCAGAAGTGATGTTTATCTCACGCTTTCTCAGAGAGCTGCCGTGGCTAACAGATATAAAGACGCTATTTTCATAAGTATCCATTTTAACGCTCACACTAATACCTCCATCAAAGGAGTCGAAACTTTCTATGCAAGCGCTGCAGGAAAAAAAATAGCCGCTAACATCCAGAGCAGAATAAGCAGCCATACTAAAACCCGTAACCGCGGGATTAAAAACGGAATAGCATTTGCAGTCTTAAACCAAACTAAATGTCCAGCAGTACTTGTCGAATGCGGATTCATAAGCAACCCCTACGAGAGGCGTCGCTGTGCTCAGTCTTGGTATCAGTCTCTCGCTGCTCGCGGAATAGTAGAGGGCATCATCAAATCTAGATAACTCTTTTTGAGCAACTCCAGTTTTACACTGTCGCCCCTAGCCCGCTAGCTGTATTTACAAGGTATATCCCAGCTGTTTATATTTTATTATTCTTTAAAGAATAACTTGATTTCACACCAATTTTAGTTCATTAATTGTCCAGCGACCTGTGGTTTTTGTTCTTAAGCTTTTGGGAGGGGGCTTAAGATTCTGTTTTACCACAGGTCGCTACTTTTATTTTTCTCAACATCTAACAGTTGAGTGCTATAGCACGGTTAAAATCACAGCACTATACTGTGAATTTCAATGACTATTCTTTTCAGGGTTTCTAAGTATCAAGTCATAATGAACTACCTCAAATCCTTGTACAAGGCTAACACAAACTATTCCCCCTAGTGTAAAGCCCCTGTTTTTTTTAAAGAAGAACGCATCTGTTTTCATTTCTAAGTCTAAAGAAGACACTTGATGCATCACGTCTTCAGACGGGATGGCCCCCATCTCACAGTGAAATGAGCCAATACGAACTGTACATTACAATCAAACTCGACGTCTTTAATTCAAACAGATCTCTGAATTTCATAGTTTGACTAACTGCCAAATCATCTTATTAGTTAGGCGCTCAATCTAGCACACATCAATGCAATTACCCACAATCATCCGTAAGTTCATCAAGCCCAACCAATCTGCCCCCGTCATGCGCCAACCGCGGATAGGGCTAGCGCTGGGTTGTGGTGGTGCCAAGGCGCTCGTCCACATGGGTGTGCTCAAGGTATTAGAGGATAATGACATCCCGATCCACGCCATCTCTGGCTGCAGTATGGGCGCGTATGTTGGTGCGCTCTGGGCTTCTGGAATCTCTGCTGAGAAGATGATCCATCTAGCGGCTGAGATGGGCGATAAAGATTCATTCAAAAAACTGGCTGACCCTGCCGTCCCCCCTATCAAGGGCCTCTTCTATGGGCATAAAATCAAGGATCACTTAGAGAAGGCGATCGGGAATAAGAAAATAGAAGATCTGGATAGAAAATTCATCGCCATCGCGGCTAATCTTGAAAACTACCAGCGCGTGGTATTTGACTCTGGTGATCTGTTAGAAGCTGTCCATGCTAGCTGCGCCATGCCGGGAATCATCGTGCCAGTGGAAGTCAATGGCGTGCGCTGTGTCGATGGCGGCGTGGTTGATCCAGTCCCGGTGAATGCTCTCAAGAAGTATGCTGATGTAGATTACGTCATCGCAGTCAGCACCACCCCTACTCTGCATGATCTGGACTCAGATGAGGCTGTAGAAGCTATCGTTCTAGATGTCATTGAAGAAGAGACAGAGAGTGCAGGAGCATGGTTTAAGTCAAAATTCTCCTCACTCGGCAAGAAGTATAACCCAATCGCGAAAGGCAATATGTTAGACACGCTCAGGCGTAGTCTGAAGGCATCACAGATCCGTATTGCTCATGATGCCTGCAAGAAAGCAGACGTGTCTATCTTCCCCGTTTGTAATAATTCCGCGTGGGATGAATATGAACGCTATGAACACTTCATCTCACTCGGAGCGAAAGAGGCGCTTGCATCCATCAATAAAATAAAGGC
>CALFBV010000140.1 GCA_937951395.1 uncultured Rubritalea sp. | reverse complement strand
AAAAACAGACTAAACTGAGAATCAACGCCCTCTAAAAGGAGCTACTTAGAATCACATCAAGCGAAAATGCTACTCTTGATGAAGGTGAAATTTTTGCAAAATCTTGAACTTGTTAGTTTACTAAGTTTTCAGAAGTCCCCTTTAGTAAAGACTAGTTACTTAATTTCCCATATCTCAACTACGCGATTCTCTGCGGCAGGGCCGAAACGATCAGTCTGCCCAAGATAGACAGCTTGAGTTGATTGGTTTGCTTTGGCATTGATTCCTAGCTCCCTGGCTACGCTAGTGGAACGAGCTGAGGATAGCTTCTCATTGCTGGCTGCGCTACCTGATTGGTCTGCGTATCCCACGATGAAGAAATAAGTATTTCTTCCAGCAGCCTTGGTAAGTAGAGCAATGTCTGTTTTATCCTTGGCAGTAAGTGACGAACTTCCAGAGGTGAATTTAATCCGCATCTTGGAAGTTGCTCCGTGCTTCTGCAGATACTGCGCGTAAGCAGTTGAGACTTCTAGCTCAGATTTACCTTCGAGTGCATTTAGATCCTTTAAGAGACCCTGTGCTGACTGAGGTAGATCATCTGCAGATTTAGCAAAGACGTTTTTAGCTGCCTTGAGCTTGTTAACATTCGCATTCAGATCCGCTATCTGTTCATCCTTAGCCGCTAGTTGATTTTTCTGGGCTTTCACGGTGGTGATTAGATCACCAATTTTAGCGCTCATCTCAGCAGACTTGTCTGATGCTGGTTCTGCTTTTGCTTTTGCTTTTGCTATCTTAAGATCAGCTTTCACCTTGGTCAGCTGACTCGCTAGTTTTTTATTATCTTCATTGAGAAACTTTATTTCTTTAACAAGTTTAACAGACTCACTATTATCGGCGCTAGCCGCAGAAGCAGACATTACGCTTAACTTATTAGTTAGGTCTGAAACATTAGCCTCTGCTAAATCTAGCTCAGCCTTGAGATCACTAATCTTTTCATTTAGCTCACTTGCATTCACTCCACTTGGCACCACAGCTGCCGCAACAGGAGCAGACATAGATGATAAAGTTTTGATTCGATCTTGCAGATATTCATTATGCTTTTTAAGTGATTCAACACTTCCTGCAACTTGCGCCTTCTGATTGTAGAGCTGGGCTTCTAGATTCGCGATGGTCTTTTCGTCTACAGAGTTATCTTTGAGAGCTTCGATACTATTCTCTAGTTCAGCTATTCGTAGATTAAGCGCATCATCACCACTGATCGCAGTGATCGGGGAGGAAATCTCTTTATCGTTAAAATGACTAAGAGGACTCTTACAAGTATTTGTAAGGAATCCGAAAAAGAGAAGACCGCCTACTAGCGCTCCGCCCACTACTACCTTTTCTTTGGTGCTTATTATCTTAGCTGTGTTGTTCATTGAATTAGAAAGTTGTGCACCCTTAAGACAACCAACACAACAAAATAGTCACATCTCAGATCATTTAAAATCTACTCCACTCCTCTATCTGTGATTTCACGCAGCACAAGTCTGGCATAGAAAATAGTAAAGATCGCTACCGTGACGTTTATCGCCACCGAGCCCCACCAGAATGCCTCTAAGTCAACCTTCCATACTCTCACTAGGAAATAGAACAACACTAGGGGTAAGATTATTTTGCGGACGATGGATTCGATAAAGCCATACATCGGGCGTTTAACAGCCTGGAGAAATCCGATGAAAACGAAGCCCATCACATACGCCCACTGCACCGCAGTGACTACACGCACATAGGCAGACCCCACCCTAACCACTTCTGGGTCACTGGTGAAGAGTCTGACCAGTGGAGTAGCGAACAAGAACATAAACAGCGATGAGGTGACGATCATCATCACCCCGTATTTAACACAAAGCCGGACAGTTTGATTCACCCTACCTAGCTCACCCGCACCGTAATTTTGACCTACGATAGAAACAATCGCCGCGCCTAGCCCGATGGTCGGGAGCAGGACTATTTGCTCAATCCGCGTCCCCACCCCAAATGCAGCCACAGCCACTTGCCCATAGCTATTTAGATAATAGGTCATCACGAAAAATCCGAGGGCAATGGACATCATATTAAAAGCAGTCGGAACACCTTGTCTTAAGATTTCACCATAAACCTTCAGCTTCGGAACGATTAAATTGACATTACACCCCTTCAGATACCCTCTACGAATCACAGCCATCAGAAGGTAAGCACCGCTAAACACCTGAATCAGCACCGTAGCAATGGCGATACCGCGTATACCCATTGCTGGGACCCCTAGTCCACCATAGAGAAACCAAGGATCGAAAATCAGATTAAGGAAGAACCCACAGATCATCACCTTCCCGAAGGTCTTACTATCACCATGCGCCAGCAAGATCGCATTACACATACTCCCCAGGAGAAAAAACATCGCTCCCCAGAAAATAGGAATAATATAGTCAGTCGCCATTTGGAGATATAATCCTCCTGCCCCCATCAGCTTAAATAATGGTTCCACCGCAAAAACCCCAACCATCATGAGCCCAAGTGCACAGAAAAATCCCAGCGAAAATAACTGCCCAGAATAAGCCTCCTCCTTTTCCAAATCATTCGCTCCGATAGCGTTCGCGATAAGTGCCGTTGCACCTCTAGCTACTCCCTCACTGATTGCTACAATGATAAAGAAGACGGGAAATGAAAGCGCCATAGCAGCGAGTGCCTCCGTAGATATCTGCCCAGCATAAAACGAATCCACCACATTATACATGGTGTTAAAAAAGAACCCTATACTCATCGGCAAAGCAATCTGGCGAATATGCCCTGGGAGCGGCCCTTTAGTGAGTGATGCCTTAGCCATAATCTATACAGAAACTACCGCATCAGCACACTTCATCCCGTCAAGCGCAGCAGAGACGATACCGCCTGCATACCCAGCTCCTTCACCACACGGAATGAGGTTCCTTATCTGTGGGTGGTGAAGAGTGCTTGCATCACGTGGGATCCTTACGGGACTACTGGTACGGGTTTCGAAGCCTAACAGACTTGCCTCTTCGGTGATAAAGCCGTTCATTTTATTACCAAATTGTTTTAGACCCACCTTCATCCTATAACTCACCGCATCAGGGAGAATGTCATCGAGTGGCGCACTGGTTAGACCTGGAAAATAACTCGTATCTGGTAGCTCGCTAGAGACTCGACCCCTGATGAAGTCGATCAAGCGCTGCCCCGGTGCTTTCTGCACACCACCGCCGGCGACACTAGCCTTCACTTCCAGATCCTTTTGGTATGCCATGCCCGCTAGGACTCCGTGTTCTTTGGAAAATTCCGCTGTATCCTCTGGCTCCACGGTCACTACTAGTCCGCTGTTAGCGAAGGGGGAATCTCGTCTTGCGAGTGACATTCCATTCACTACTACTTCATCATTCTCAGTCGCTGCGGGGACGATAAATCCGCCTGGGCACATGCAGAATGAGTGCACTCCCCTTCCATCGATCTTAGTCGCTAAATTATACCGCGCTGCTGGTAAGATTCTTGGACGTTCTACACCCTGCTTGAAAGAATACTGGATTCTATCAATAAGTGGCTGCGGATGCTCCACACGCATTCCAACGGCAAATGGTTTCTGCTCTAGTAGAATGTCCTTTTTAACTAACAGCTTATAAACATCACGCGCTGAATGCCCTGTCGCCAAAATGACCGCTTCACCAGTGAACTCTAGTCCATCCGCAGTCGCCACACCACGCATACTCTTCCCTGTATCGTCTAGCAAAAAGTCCACAACCTTAGTCTGAAAATGAACCTCACCACCCGCTTCTATAATAGATGCACGCATCGCTTTGACTACGTTTGGCAATAAATTAGACCCCACGTGCGGGTGTGCATCTGTAAGGATCTGCTGAGGTGCACCATGGGCTACGAGCGTCTCATAGACATCTCTAACAGGCCCACGCTTGGTTGCTCTTGTGTAAAGTTTTCCATCTGAGTATGTACCAGCACCACCTTCTCCGAAACAGTAATTCGAGTCTTCGATGACAGTTCCCTTCTTCAAAATAGGACCCAGATCAAACCTTCTAGCTGAAGCATCTTTTCCTCGCTCTAAAATGATCGGTTTTTTACCTAGCTGAATACATCTCAGAGCCGCGAACATCCCTGCAGGACCACAACCCACGATAATTACCTTTTTAGCGTCATCACTGATCGCGGTGTAACTCGGGATGGGCGCTATGTAATTTGGTAAATCACAGTCGATCCCTACCTCCATCCTGAGTTGGATGCGGATATCGGACTTACGAGCATCGATGGAGTGCTTGATTAGGCGCATCGACTGGATTCGATCTGGATGCACTCTGAGCTTCCTCGAAATAGCTTTCTTTCTTGCTGCTTCGTCTTCAGATTTTTCTAGAGATAGATTAATGTCTAATTTCTCTATCCGGTCAGGTTGCTCACTCATGATTCTGTTTTAAACCACAGTCAGGGAATAGATACAAAAAAAATCTGTTCATAGAGCTAAATAAAGGGCATTAATCCGCTCCCATGTTTGAAGTAAAAGATAAGCCCCTAATGGTGGAGAGAGCACTGCTCGTCCGCTTGACGTTTAAGAAAAAAGACGCCGATGAAGATATCAGCCTGCTCGAAGAGCTGGAAGAACTGGTGCGCACACTAGGTATTGGCGTGGCAGACATGCAGCTAGCCCACTCCCGCGCTATGCACAGAAAGTATCTTTGCGGCACGGGAAAGGCAGCCGAGATCGTAGAATACGCCAGAGCACATGAGTGCGACTGCATCGTATTCGACAACGAGCTCGCCCCATCTCAGCAACGCGAGTGGGAAGAACTCGCGGGTATCTGCGTGATCGACCGCGAAGAAGTGATTCTAGATATTTTCGCCCAGCGCGCACAAACAAAGGAAGCAACTCTCCAGGTAGAACTCGCCAGAATGCAATACGCCCTCCCACGCATGGCAAGAATGTGGGGACACCTAGACCGCGAAGGCGGAGGCGGCACAGGCGGCAGAGGCATGGGTGAGATGCAGATTGAAGTAGACAGAAGGCTAGCTCGCAAAAGAATAGACCGCATCCAGCGCGAGCTAGAGGCAGTGAGGACTCAGCGAGCTACGCGGCGCAAGGACAGAGAAAAGCTAGACATGGCCCATGGTGCTATTGTGGGCTACACAAACGCAGGAAAATCCACCTTACTAAATCGTTTATCAGGCTCAGACATCATGGCGAAGGACATGCTCTTTGCCACGCTAGATACCACCACTAGGAGCATCGAATTACCAGATGGACAGACACTTCTCCTTACTGACACCGTCGGATTTGTTAGAAATTTACCACACCGCTTAGTAGAAGCATTTAAGGCTACCCTTGAAGAAGCAGTCCTCGCAGACTTCTTAATCCATGTATTAGATGCGAACTCACCAGAGGCAGAGAAATTTTTTGATACCACTATGCACGTACTTGGTGAACTAGGCGCAGAGGAAAAGCCAATGGTCACCGTCCTAAATAAAGTAGACCTCGTAGAAGATCAACAAGTCATCAAGGATCTAACAGAAAGGTTAAGAGAAAAGTCCCAAATCATCGTAATCGGCTCTGCCTATAAGGACATAGGCATGAACGAGCTACTTACTGCCTGCACAGAAATCCTAGGTGAAAGAGTGCAAAAAAACACCTATCGCATCCCACAATCTCAAGGTCAGCACATGAACCTCCTCCACTCAGAAGCCAAAGTCACCGATACAGAATACGAAGGCAACGACGTCATCATCACCGCCATTGTCCCAGTCATCATCGCGGGAAGGCTAGAGCAGTTTTTGGTAACATAATTCCACCATTGGAAAAGCCTACCTCCAATAACTACTCTTTCGTCTGCCCTTCTCCTCTTATCCTGTATTGATAAGAAGTGAGCTCGCGGAGAGCCATGGGACCTCTGGCGTGAAGCTTGTCTGTGGAGATTCCGATCTCGGCTCCGAAGCCAAATTCCTCGCCATCACTGAAGCGGGTTGAGACGTTGTGATAGACGCAGGCTGAGTCCACGGTGCGTAGAAATGATTCTGCTGCTGCACCGTCTGTGGTGACGATGCACTCGCTATGACCAGAGCCATATTTATTGATATGCGCTACGGCATTCTCCTGAGAGGACACTACTTTCACTGCTAGGATGTAATCTAGATACTCCGTATACCAGTCTTCTTCCGTAGCGGAAACTACTGACTCTCCAAGGATGGACTGAGTCGCGGCGTCACCTCTCAACTCGACATTTTTCTGGTCTAATTTCTGCTTCACTAGAGGTAAAAATTTCTCAGCGATAGCCGCATCCACAAGTAGCGTTTCTAGGGCATTGCACACGCTTGGCTTCTGAGTCTTGGCATCGAACACGATGTTGACAGCCATTTCTAAATCCGCCGCTGGATGCACATAGGTGTGGCAAATCCCGTCATAATGCTTGATCACCGGCATCCGCGCGAGTCTTACCACAGCCTCAATGAGACCCTTACCACCTCTTGGAATAATTAGATCCATCCATTTATCCATCCCCGCCATCACTGCCACGCTCTCGCGCTCTGTGAACGGGATGAGCTGGATAGAATGTGCTGGCAGACCAGCTGACTCGCCTCCGCGCTGGAGAGCCGCGGCGATAGCTACATTTGAGTTCACTGCTTCTGATCCACCACGTAGAATAGTTGCATTTCCTGACTTCAGGCACAGCACTGCCGCATCTGATGTCACGTTTGGCCTACTCTCATAAATAATCCCTATCACACCAATGGGTACCCTTACTTGCTGGATACGCATTCCGTTCTCCCCTGCCCAGGAATCTATTTCCTGACCTACAGGATCATCTAACAGCGCTACTTTCTCTATCCCGCCTGCGATGGAGTCTATTCTGTTAGAATCTAGCTTCAGACGATCTAACATCGCTTCTGTTAGACCATTTTCTTTACCATTCTGGACGTCTATGGCATTAGCTATTAGAATTTCTCCCGATGCAGCCCGCAGTTCACTTGCCATAGAGGCAAGAATTTCATTCTTCTTCTCCACGGAGAGAATTGCCAGCGCATAAGATGCCTGCTTTGCCTGCTCACCCATCTGACAGATGTAAGATTTGATGTCTTCTGAGTTCATT
>CALFBV010000139.1 GCA_937951395.1 uncultured Rubritalea sp. | reverse complement strand
AAACTCACCTTTCTGGGTATAAATGAGGCTCGCATCGTGCATGTATTTGAAGAGTTCATTGAGCGTGGCAGTGCCTGTTTCTTGGAGTATTCCATAGGTACTTAAAGTGTCTAATCGGTTTTTCAGGATATCTTGAGAACGACTACCCATGAGCATTTGGACGATCTTCCCTCTGCCAAATCTCCCCTCCCATTTACCCGCATTAGTCCTGCTCATCCGCGCCACTCCGCTGAGTGCCTTGCGTAGCATCAGTATTTCTGATTTTGTACCCTTTCTTAGATCTCCTCCGAACTGACTCTGGCAGACATCACAGCTACCGCATGGCGCAGGATTTTGCTCGCCGAAGTAATCCATAATCCACTGCTGACGACACTGTCGTGAGTAACACATCTCGATCATTGAGTTGAGTTTCTCACGGTCTCGCTCGTGTTTCTCTTCTAGATCCTGCCGGTTGACAGGTATCTGTGAGGCTAAAATGTTAGGTTGTAGTAGACGGGTTCCTTTTGACCGCGAACCAGATATATCGAATCTCTCGATCAGTCTATTTCGCATTAGAACACCGAGCGCGCTTCCCACCGCCATACCGTTCTTGATTTCAGCTCCTTCCTTAATCTGGTCTAGTGTTTGTCTTATTTCAAATTCCGAGTTCGCTTCATTCAGCAGGTATTGATAAATATTACAAATATCAGGATAACTCGGGTTCACTCCTTCAATGAAAAATTCCTGCGTTCTCGTGTCTGCGTAGTTAAAGAAGAGCTCACAGAAAGAGGCCTCGCCATCACGCCCCGCTCTTCCTGCTTCTTGATAGTAGGCTTCGACACTTCCAGGTATTTCGAAGTGAATCACAAATCGGACATCGGATCGGTCGATCCCCATTCCAAAGGCATTTGTCGCCACCGCAACATCTGCTTCCTTGGTGATAAATTTTGTCTGAGTTTGTTCACGAAGAACATCGCTCATGCCCCCATGATAAGCGATGCAGTTGACGTTCCAACTAGCAAGCATCTCGGACACCTCATCTACCCTCTTGCGCGTAGCACAGTAAATAATTCCCGTTTTATGATCCTTGATGATCTCCTTGATCCGCTTGTATTTTAGACTGTGTTTCTCCGTGGCAGAAATAGCTAGTGACAAGTTCGGACGTGCAAACCCACTGATCATTTCAAACGGACTACGCAGCTTAAGCACACGGAGAATATCTTTTCTAACAACAGCGGTAGCAGTCGCTGTCAGAGCGATGCACTGCGGATTCCCGATTCTCTCAAGAGCCGCACCAAGCCTCATATAGTCAGGCCTAAAATCATGCCCCCATTGACTCAGACAATGCGCTTCATCCACTGCGAAGAGTGCAATATTCACATCGGTCATCGCCCGCATGAATGACTCTGAGCGAAATCTCTCTGGAGCTATGTAGACTAGCTTATACTCGCCTTTACGCATCCTAGAAATACGGTCTTGTTGCTCGCTATGACTAAGCGTGGAATTAATCATCGTGGCTGGCACATCCTTCGCCTCAAGCGCGTCTATCTGATCTTTCATCAGCGCTATCAAAGGGCTCACCACGAGCGTCACGCCCTCAAGGCAAAGTGCGGGCAGTTGGTAACAGAGAGATTTACCGCCACCTGTAGGCATCACAACTAGTCCATCAGTACCACTGAGTATACGTTGCACGACATCATCTTGCCCATCGAGAAAACCATCAAACCCGAAGTATTCCTTGAGAGCATCCAGTGGCTGTTTGATGACCTTCCTCATATTCCTATCCGATCAAGTCTCCGATGGAACCAAAATCTGGCACCATTAGTCTCTTATAAAGTCTGGTAGCGGAGCCATCTGTTAGACTCGCTAAGAAGTCACAAAGTAGTCTTCGTCTATCCGCTAAAGTCTCACCTAGTTTGAGTTCATCCGCCACATCGGCGGGCAATAGGTGATAGGGGCTTTTCTCGTTACCTAATATATCCCAAAGTTTAGAAAGCAAGTGATCTCCTTTATGCTCCAGCTGATTTAACTCTGGTGACTTAAAGACCAGATCATACGCCATTTTCTTGAATTCATGTGTCTCAGACTGGACTCCTTGATCGACCACGAGCTTGTATTTATATCTGTTAGAGACCTCGCTCATGAAGTTGAGATCTGCTTCGATGCGCACGCTCTGAATGTATCTACCTATTCTGTTTCCAGCCATCAGCTCGACTCTATTCCCACGGATCGATCTCAGCAGATCACCTACTGGCGTCCCCTTTTCCACACCACAATCATTCTCTTCAGCCCAGCGCTCTACTCTCTCTATCGTGAGGAATCCAGCTCTAACAGAATCTGCTAGATCATTTAGCGAGTATGCAGTATCATCCGCCCAGTCCATGATTTGACACTCGATGGAATTGAATTTATCACGCATTTTTCCAGGCGTGTATTCCGCAGGAAAGTCTCGTCCACCAAACACCCAGTCTAGATAATGTGACTGCTCATCATAGAGAAAATGGTTATGAGGTTTATCAGCTCCATTACAGAGTTCAGACCAGAGCGTCTTATACTTTAGAACAGAATCCACAAACGCACGGCTAGGATTCATTCCAGTCTTGCTCGCTGAAAAAATCCGATCTGCTAGGAGCCTAAGCGTCTGAGCATTTCCCTCAAAGCCTCCATATTCAGCCATCAATCTATTCAAGGTCCGCTCCCCTGCGTGACCAAATGGCGGATGCCCCAGATCATGCGAGAGACAGGCGGCTTCTACTAGGTCTGAGTCGATAAAGTAGTCATCGCTTAAAAGGTCTGAACGCGAGTTGAGGAAATTACAAATAGACCGGCCAATCTGCGCCACCTCCAATGAGTGAGTGAGACGAGTGCGATAGAAATCATACTCACCACTCCAGAACACCTGAGTCTTGCTCTGTAGTGAACGAAACGTAGGCGTATGAAGCACTCTATCCCGGTCTACCTGAAAAGTCGAACGATACGTTTCATCATACTTTTCCTCTGAGACCCGCTCAGTATCAAAACTGTTATAGAAGGTATTTTTTTCCATCTGGATAGTGGTTGAAATAAAAACGGAAACAAACTTAGCATCTGAATCCGTTAATCAATTTTAGAGTTTCTAGCTTATGAGCCGTAAGCATCCTCGACTCGCTGAGCAACATCTCGGTAGCCGTAGTCTACCTCGTAGATCTGTTTGAAACAGCCAAGCGCTCCTTCTTTGTCTCCCATTTTTGTATAGATGAGCCCCATTTCGTAGAGAACTTCTTTCTTAGTTCCGTCCATGGAGTGGAGGTCTTCGATCGCTTCTTCGAGCTGGCTCTTAGCTATATCAAACATGCCTTTGGCATCGAATGATCTACCTAGTGTGAGCAGTACGCGCGTTCTGATATGTGGATTACGCTTTGCTTGCTGCAGATGAGGAATAGCTCCATTGTAGTCACCAGAGTTGTATAGTGCCAAGCCGAGATCAAAGCGAAGCTGAGGATCGGTAGGATTCTGATCCACACGAACTTGCGCCTCTTTGACAGATTCTGCTGATCTTGCCTGCTTGTAAGACAGGATCTCTGCTGCCAGCTCCTCATTTCCAGGGTCATTCACGAGTTGCTCTTCGAGCTTCTTGATCTGCTCCTCAGCATCCTTATTTTTCATCTTCTCTGCCTTATTTTTCAGAGTCACGTCCTTGTGACTGAGCTGATATGCCCAGCTATAGAAAACGTGTGCATCTGGCCAGTATCCGAAATCTTCGTAGAGTTCCGCTATTTCCTTCACTACACCGATGTTATTCTGATCTGCCTGATACTGCTCCATGAGCTTACCTAGCTTGGCTTTCTTCTGATCACGCGTCATTCCCGCTCTATCAGAATCATCCTGCTCCTTATCTCCTTCTGCATCTTTCTTACTATCTTCAAAGCCACCTTCCCAACCTCCTTTTTTCATAGATGCACGAGCTGTAGAATCTTTCTCGCCTTTTACAGCATCTATGTCAGTCGGATCCTGCTTGATAATGTCTTTATAAACACCGGCAGCCTCTTGAGGCATGTCGCGTGCTAGATAGTGACTCGCTAGCTTATGAAGCAGCTTCGTATTCTCAGGTGCACCTTTTCTAACAGTCTCTAGTGCGAAGGTAGCTGTCTCGCTCATATTCTGCTGAATAGCTGTATCGAAGAGGAGGTCATTGAGTGTGCCACTATTTGGATCTTTCTCTAGCTCCTTCTCTAGCGCCATGAGACCAGCTTTGACATCTTTTTTGATCTGTCCTTGGAGACGTGACACGGATACTCCAGAGCTAAATATTTGCGTCATCGCATTCCCCTTTTTCTTGCCCGCTCCGGCTGTTTTCACAGCACAATGTCTGGCTAATTTTCTAGCTTCAACAAATCCTGGGACATCTTTTAAGATCGCTTGGCAGAGACTCACTGCATAGCTATAGTTTTGAAGTTCTACAGCGCTGAGAGACTTCAGCCAAAGTGTTCGCACGTTCTGCGGAAGTTGACCTTCGGGGATTTCTACGATTGGTTCGCTCATAATTTATAGATAATAATGTGTTCGAGTGTATTGAATAGATATTGTGTGATAAAATCATGCCCTTTTTCGCTATCATGGCAAGCTTCCACTACAGAATTCCAAACATTATTTAAAGAATTATGAAGATTTCTACAACTATCCCCCCTGCACGCAGTTCCATCCTCGTAACCAAAACAACCAACTAACATGAAAATAAAAACTACAATCTATCTAATAATCAGCTTAGGAATCACTACATCCTCAGCAATCGCTCAGAAACCAAACAAAAAGGGCAAAGCCAATCCTCATAAGCACCACAGGAACAACAACGTGGATCCGGGTGAAAAATCTGCAGCAGCAGAAGAACGCATGCTAGATCATAAAGATGATCACGGCTTATTCCCACAAGCTGGTAAGGATATACGCCCCAAGGGGATCAATGAATACAATCAGCACACCTACAAGCGCATCACGGCTCTATTGAAAGCAGGAAAAATCACTGAGGGTCAAGGCACCGTGTTCAAGAACCAGCAAACAATCATCACCAAGGAACTCACAGCAGCTAAACAGGATGGCACCATCACTGCAGATGAGCTGAAGTCACTACGCTCTCAGCTAGACAAGCTCAATGACAACATCACCACAGTAGCAGGCACTGGAGAAGAAGGCTCCGAGCGCACACCGCTGCTCAATAGACAACAGCACCGCCTAGAAGAATCCATCCAGTCTGGAGAGAAATCTGGCAGACTCTCAACTCTTGAAGCTAGTAGCCTAAGAAGAAAGTTAGCCAAGCTAAATTCACTAGAAGACAAGCTAAAGACTGACAAAGAAATAACACAAAAAGAACGTGAGAAACTCTTTGAAGAAGCTAATGAACTCAGAAGAGAGTTCAAAAAAGCACTCTTCGATTAAACACAATCAACCTCAATCATCTAGCCGAATCACCACACCACCCGGATCAACTTCATCTACCGAAAAACTTACCTCTAGGAACTTTTCGATCAGCTGAATGTTGGTCCGGATGTGGTTAGTCACCGCCAAGGTCTTAAGCTCCCCTGAGCCAGCGAGAGCTAGCGGCAGCAACAACTGATCAGCCAGCCTGGTATCTACTGCGGCCTTTGATTTCCGAAACATCTCATAGGCCTTCACTGCATCAGATGCGACTCTAGAAGCAGACTTAGACATCGCACCTAGAGAGGTAATATGGATGATCGAGTTCTCATACACTTCTTCGATAAACAGCGCATTCCCAGAGCCATCTACATCACCGCAGTGTTTGATAGAAAAACAATCCTCATCCCAATTAAGCTCTGACTTAATCTTATTCATCTCCTTTAATGCGACCTGCTCCCGCACGTTTGCAAGAACACAGCCCACATCCTGGGACACCAAGGCACCTCTCTCAAGAATAGAAAAACTTGTTAGATTCTTAACCGGATGAATTTCCGCTCTAATACATCCGCCACCTGCAGGCGCGAAACCATAGCGAAGACACTCAAAGCCTACCGCCACGCCCATATCACGAATCTGAGGAAGAAATGCGCGCTCAATGAAATCTGCCGATGGAGCCATTGGATTATGCGTCCCCCCATGTATCTCTACATTGCTCACACCCTCAGCTAACATCAGCACTGGAAGCAGTGTCTGGAAAAGAAGCGTAGTACTCCCAGCAGTTCCTATTCTAAACTTATAATCTCCCACCTTCACTTTACCCGGCTTAAAAACTACTTCAGTAGAATGCATCTCAGCTCCAGATGCTGCCCCACCGCAAATTACCAGAGCAGCCTTCACACAAGTCAGATGCTGACGCATCAAACCCGGCTTAGACCTCTTCCCTCTGATGTCCACCATGCGGAATGCCTGCCCAGTAATCATACTAAGCGATAGTGCAGATCTCAAAATCTGCCCACCTCCATCTTGTCCATTTATTTCCAACATTTTTAAAATCTTATCGTTCTTTTAAGTATAGAACAAGCCCCGCATTTCGGCAGGGCCTGTTCATTCACAATCATAATGAGCATGTAATCAATCACCAGTCACGCTAATCATCCGCCTTGCTCGCATCCTTGATCACGAATCTCGCTTTCAATTTCGCAACCACGCTCGCAAGCTCAGCTTGCCTAACACTCTTCAGAACTTCTTTGAAGTCCTTATAAGCATCAGGTGCTTCGTCACGTGGGTAGGCTCGGCTATTGTGCATGATGTCATGAGCATTCATATCGGCATCGACCTCTCGTTGATCGAGTTCTCTAAATGCATGCTTACGACCCATCTTACGACCCGCTCCATGGTTCACTGAGTAGCAGCTCTTCTCAGCTCCCGGTAGAGCAGCCATTACGACCGATCCATCACGAGGATTTCCTGGCAGCAGGATAGGGTGACCAGTTCCGTAGAACGGAGTCTCCTTTAGCTCATGATGCCCAGCCGGAAATGCACGTGTCGCACCCTTACGGTGAACCCACTGGATCTGGTCATTCACTACTTCTTTCTTAGCGATGTTATGGCTAATGAAGTAGATGAAATTTCCAGTCACTCCCGGGATGACTTCCTGGAATGCTTCAAGCACGAGTTGATTAATGAAGAGATGGTTCACAGTTGCGAAGTTCGCTCCCATAGACATGTCATCAATGTAGTCATCCGCTTCTTCAGTCCCAAGTGGAGCATAAACTAGCTTTTTATCACCAGCCGGATACGGTATCCCCCATGCATCGAATTTCTTCTCTAGTGTCTTGAACTGTCTAGACGCTAAATCATGCCCAAAGCCACGAGATCCACAGTGAGAGAGAAATGCAACATGCTTGTCCTTGAGACCAAAGACTTCAGCAGTAGCTCTAGCCTTCTCTGAGTCCCCTATCTCGACACGCTCCGCCTCACCAAAGTGGTTTCCACCACCATAGGTTCCGACCTGCTGCATCTTCCCTAGGAAGCGATCTTTCCCGTAACCCTCATTCAACATTTTATCCAAACGCTTCTGGAGTGCTCCAGTAGAACCATCATGACCTAAGTGATACGCATCTTCGCATCGGCTCGCCCATACATAAGGAATCCCGAGCTGTTCGCAGACCCACTCGCTGGCACCTTCCGTAGCCATACGATAAGCTAGCTCACTCCCGATCTCGCGACCATGCTGTGAGTGCCGCTGACCTTTACCCGCACCAGTAGGGGTTCTCTTACAGATCGCGTTGATGAGCGCACGACGAATTGATTTATCATCGATGACTTCATCTAACAGATCAAACTGGATCAAGCTCATCGAACACTTTATGTCCACTCCCACTGGTCCTGGATAAATATGCGTAGGCGAAGCCATCACGCACCCGATAGGCGCACCATAACCTGCATGAGCATCTGGATTCAGAACCACTTCAGTCACTCCCGGAGAGCTGCGTGAGTTCAGCGCCTGCTGGAGACACATCTCATCGAATCCCTCCATGATCGCATCCGTCCCGATCACCGTGATAGGCTTCCCCTTGTTTCCTGGTGCTGGTATAAACCCAGTGGCTTTTCCTGTTTTCTGTATCATGTTATTTCTTTTTTCTAATTGATTCATTACTTTGTTACGATTGATTTTTGAAGTTCATCTACACCAGAAAGCACAAATGTATTTCCCATTCCATCCGCAGCTAACTGCAAGACCTCTAGATATTTCAGCTGCATCATTTCTGTATTCATTTTATTTGGTCGTATTACCTCTGACAGGACGCTCAGGTTTCGAACGGGAGTTAGTCTCATTTGGCATCGACTTTCACCGTTGCCGCTGATCTATCTCTCAAAGTTCTCACTCTGCTTGCAGCCTCCTGTCAGAGACGTTTTAGTTATTACTTATTGTATGTAAGTCGAGGACTCGAACCTCATCTAGGCGTGAACCTATTTTTACCATTGCGTTCATTTCTGAACGAATTGGCCGATACGCAGAACAAATCTAGGATTCCCTTCATTGCCACTTGCCAAGATTACAATTGCACGTGTTGTGCCAACTCCACGAAACCACAGACTATTTAGAACTAAATAACTAATAATAAACAAATTACAAAAACACCACAAATCCTCACGCCAACACAAAAAACCAAATAAAAGATACAATATTATCGACAATGATTTATTTTTATCACATATCCTTTTAGAGAAACAACCATAATTAACTCCCAACCACGAGCTGGTTAGAAAGCCAATAGCACCCGTAGCATTTAAAATTCCTATGAACATGCCACGCAGAAAGCTTTGGGTATTTAATATAGCCCCCATTGGAGATGCACCCATGTAAATATAGAGAGGCCAGAGGACGACATAAGTAAGAGCTACAAAAAACACTAGAGGAAACAGCATCGCTAAAAGGTAACACCACCCCTTCCTCGCAAGATACTCAGCCAAACGAAATGCTATCACCCAATAAAAAACAATCGTGGTGAAGGCATAGATAAAACCTATACTTTAATGCAAATCACAAAAGCATGAACAAATCTACCACCGTAATCGGCTTTCTAGGAACTAATCTGGACTCAGCTAAAGGCAAGAGCCGTTGGCAAAACTGGCGACCTACGGTTGGACTCTGCTCCCGGGAGGATTTTTTGATTGATCGATACGAGCTACTTTATGAGAAGCAATTTTCAGATCTAGCAGCAGAGGTAATGACTGACATCAGACAAATCTCCCCCGAGACCGAGGTCATCGGCCGCGAGCTAGGCATCACTAAGCCCTGGGATCTCGAAGACGTCTTCAGTCACCTCTATGATTACTTCAAGTCACTGCATACTGACCCATCGAAAACAAATTACTACGCACACATCACCACTGGAACACACATCGCACAGATCTGTCTTTTCCTCCTAACAGAATCACAACATCTCCCAGGAAAACTCATTCAGACCGGCCCTCCTCGAGGCCGGAGTGCAGGAGTCAAGCCTGGTAGCTTTGACATCATTGATCTAGACCTCTCGAAATATGACCAACTTGCCTCTCGATTTCATGAGGAAAAGGCAGCCGCTCAGGACATTCTAAAATCTGGAATCCCCACAAAGAATAGAGCGTTCAACGAACTCATCGAACAGATCGAAATCGTCGCGCTTCGCTCAGAAGCACCAATTCTCATCACCGGACCCACTGGTGCAGGTAAGAGCCAGCTTGCAGAGAAGATATTTCAACTAAGGCAGAACCGCTGTGGCGTGGAAGGCAATTTCGTAGAAATCAATTGCGCCACCCTCCGCGGAGACATGGCTATGAGCACACTGTTCGGACACAAGAAAGGTTCATTCACTGGCGCTGCATCTGACCGGCCAGGGCTGCTCCGCGAAGCCAATGGGGGCATCTTATTTCTCGATGAAATAGGCGAACTCGGAGGCGATGAACAGGCCATGCTACTCCGCGCTATAGAGGAAGGAAAATGGCTACCAGTAGGCTCTGACACTCCTGTGAAAAGTAAATTCCAACTCATAGCGGGAACCAATAAAGACCTCAGAGAAAGGATTTCTGATGGAACATTCCGCGATGATCTACTTGCTCGCATCAACACCTGGACATTCAAACTTCCAAGTCTATCCGAGAGACCAGAGGACATCGCACCAAACATAGAATACGAGCTCAGCAGACACACAGAAACTAGCGGGCAGTCGATCCGCTTCAACAAAGAAGCCTATGAAGAGTTCCTCAAATTCTCAACTGACCCCAAGAGCACGTGGGCAGGAAACTTCCGTGATCTCAATGCCGCCATCACCCGGATGGCAACTCTCGCACCGCGTGGCAGAATACGTTCTGAGGAAGTAGATGCCGAGCAGGAACGCCTAACAGAAAGCTGGAAGAGACCTAGCGAGCCAGATTCAAAATCAAACCTAACAGACCATCTAACAGAGAAGGAAATAGAAGCCATTGACCCCTTTGACCAACCTCAACTCGCAAATGTGATTCAAGTCTGTAAGTCATCTAAATCCATCAGCGATGCAGGACGCCGTCTGTTCTCAGTCTCAAGAGAGCAGCGAAAGTCTAAGAATGACGGTGATCGACTAAGAAAATATTTAGCTAAATTTAATCTACAGTTTGAAGACTTGTAGAAAATAACCTGCTTGCGCATCATCTAAGCCAGTATAATATTACTCTACATGAAAAACATCTATAAAATAACACTCATCATTACCTCAGCATCACTAGCTAGCTGCTACTCACCTACTTCTGCTAATCCAGTAGGAGACACATTCACTCATGCAGGAAATGCGATCGGCAACGTCGTCAATAGAGTAGTACCACAAGCACCGGCACCTGCGCCCACCACTAATCAATACCCAGCTTCCACAAGTGGATATCCTGTTAGATAATTGAACCATCTCATCACAAAAAAGCGTCGCTCTGTGAATCTCGTTCACGGGGCGACGCTTTTTGATTAAATGAGTTTGCTTATTCCCCCACTACCTTGAGGAACTCAAACTGATAGCAGAATGGACCTTCTGG
>CALFBV010000138.1 GCA_937951395.1 uncultured Rubritalea sp. | reverse complement strand
ATCACTGACGATACCCGCATCCAGGCAGCCATCCCCTCTATCAAGCATCTCTTAGAAAACGGGGCAAAGCTCATCCTCTGCTCACACATGGGTAGACCAGCAGGTAAACCAGAGGAGAAATACTCACTACGTCCAGTAGGTCTCCGCCTCGCTGAGATACTCGGCGCACCAGTTGCATTCGCAGATGACACCATCGGAGAGCACGCTACACTACTCCGCAGTCAGTTAGAGCCTGGTCACGCAGTTCTGTTAGAGAACACTCGCTTCGATGAAAAAGAGAAAGCGAATGACTCAGACTTCGCTAAAGCACTCGCAGGCAATGCTGAAATCTTCGTTAATGATGCCTTCGGAACCGCACACCGCGCCCACGCCTCTACTGAGGGAGTCACCCATCATGTTTCACAAAGCGCCATGGGGTTCCTTATCGAGAGCGAGCTAGAATTCCTTCAAGACAAACTCAAGACCCCAGCCAAACCATTCCTCGCTATCATGGGCGGCAAAAAAGTCTCTGATAAAATCCAGGTCATCAAAGCGATGATGGACAAGGCAGACGAATTCATCATCGGGGGAGCAATGGCATACACCTTCCTCAAGGCACAGGGCTACAATACAGGCATGTCACTCGTGGAAGATGACTTCATCCCACTCGCGAAAGAACTACTCGAGACAGCTGAGCAAAAGGGAATCAAGTTCCACCTACCTGCTGACACACGTATCACCCAAGAATTCGCTAACGATGCAGAGACTCGCATCACTAAAGCATACTCAGATGGCGGAGAAATTCCGGACGACTGGGAAGGCATCGACATCGGTGACGTAGCTATAACAGACTTCTGCAAAATAGTCGAAGGAGCTGGCACTATCCTCTGGAACGGACCGATGGGAGTCTTTGAAATGGATAATTTCGCAGCAGGCACTATCGCTCTCGCTAAAGCAGTAGCTAAGGCAGACGCCCTCACCATCGTAGGAGGCGGAGATTCAGTCACCGCAGCGAACAAATTCTGTAACCCAAGTGATTTCGACTTCCTCTCAACAGGCGGCGGAGCATCCCTAGAACTACTCGAAGGCAAAGAACTTCCTGGAGTAGCAGCACTCTCTAACAAGTAAATTTAACTAACAAACAACAATAACTACACAAAAATATGTCACGCAAACTAATCATCGCAGCCAACTGGAAAATGAACAAAGGTCCAGCAGAAGCAGAAGCATTTCTAGAAGCATTCCTCGGAGCAGCCAGTGAGCTCGCAGACCAGGCAGACCTAGTCATCGCACCTAATAACCTAAGCATCCCAACAGCATCCGCACTCATCAACGACATCAACCCATCTGTAGGCCTAGCCGCACAGACCGTGTCAGAAAATGACAATGGTGCATTCACTGGCGAGACCAGTACAGACATGCTCAAGGAACTATTCGTCAACTACGTGATCATCGGTCACTCAGAGCGCCGCAGCATCTACGGTGAGACAAATGCACAGATCAACGCTAAGCTGAAGAAAGCACTCGCTGCTGACATCACTCCCCTATTCTGCATCGGTGAGACTCTCGCTGAGCGTGAAGGCGGACAACTTGAAACAGTTCTCGGATCACAGATCAAAGAAGGACTCGAAGGCATTAGCGACATCTCAAACGTAGTCATCGCCTACGAGCCAGTCTGGGCGATCGGCACCGGCGTAACAGCCACAGCCGAGCAAGCACAAGACACACACAAGTTCTGTCGCTCAGTAGTAGAAGGACTCTACGGAGCAGACGCCGCAGCAGCTGTTAGAATCCAATACGGTGGATCAGTAAAAGGCGCTAACTCAGCAGAGCTACTCGGTCAGCCAGACATCGATGGAGCACTCGTAGGAGGAGCAGCACTCGAAGCAGACTCATTCCTAGAGTTAATCAGAAACGCAGTAGCTTAATTACCCGTTAGATCTAATTTCATACCTAGTCTCATCACTGAGGCTAGGTATTTTTTTACTGTTTCCAGAATACTAATAAACCAAATAGCTTATTTATAAAATTCAGAGGGCTATCTCTTAGTAATGCAACCAGGCCTCCTTCATTGTCTCAAAAAATCAAAAATTGAACTCTGGAACTATTAGAGGTAAGTTTTTGCAGATGATAGAACGAGAAGTAAAACCTGAAATTTTGGATAGCTTGGATGCTAATGATCCAGCAGCGATCCGTAGCCGGAAAGATCTTAGGTTGATCAATTGGTTCATGCAGGGCGAGACATGGATTCTTGGGCAATTAGATGAGCTGGGGGATATTCGTAAAGTGGTCGAAATAGGTGCTGGAGACGGACATTTGTGCTCTAAGATTAAGGAGAAATTTCCTAATGCAGAAGTGATTGCCATTGATCTGTTAGAGCGCCCTTCTCGTGTGCACAAAGATGTGGACTGGAAATCTGAGGACGTTTTTCTAAGTGATTGTTTCGATAAAGACGCCATCGTCGTCGCTAACCTATTCATCCATCACCTAGATAATGAAGGCCTATGGCAGTTGAGTAAGAAAGTTTCTAAATGCCGCGCCATCATCATGGCTGAGCCTCACCGCTACTGGTTCAGCAAGCTACTAGGCTACCCTCTATTCCCTTTTGTAAATCACGTCACTAGACATGACATGATGGTTAGCATCGAGGCTGGATTTCGATTCGGTGAGTTAGCAGGCCTAATCGATGTTGACTGGCACTGGGACGAGCGTGCTGGACTAGGAGGCATCCGCTCCATCGCGAGACAGGTAAAATGAAGAGATCCATCACAATCATAGGCGGCGGTTTATCCGGACTCGCTCTTGGCTGCTACTTGAGAAAGCATGGCGTGAGCGTGACCATTATTCCAGAAAATAGAGAGATGATCAGGTTTACGAATGCCGCAGGCAAACTCAGAAATCAGTTAGGTAAAAATGTCCCCTCTCTAGCTGCTGGCGTCGTGAAAAAATTATATGCACAACGCAGTGACGGCACTGATGCCATAGTAACGCATGGAGGAGGAAGAGATGTCATAGCAGCACTTGAATCCTCACTTAAAATCGAAACCCTTACCTATGCGAGAGAAGTCATGAGAAAATACGGAAATCTCAGCAGCCCAAGCGTGATGATCGCTCTAGAGATGCTTCTAAATCAAGCCACAGATGAAACGTCTATCTGGATGTGTGGCTTCGGTGCTGGATTCTCTGCGCATGCTTGTGAACTTCACTACACCTAATATGAGAATACCATTTGATAACAGTTACTCTAAACTTCCAGACCATTTTTATGAGAGAGCTGATCCTGCTCAAGTTCCTGCTCCTACTCTCATTACTGTGAACAATTCTTTGGCTACTGAACTAGGCATTGAGCCTGAGTGGCTAAGATCTGATGCTGGCTTGGCAGTGATTTCTGGGAATACAGTCGCAGAAGGATCTGAGCCATTAGCTCAGGCTTATGCGGGGCATCAGTTTGGTGGATTTTCCCCGCAACTTGGCGATGGCAGAGCTATTCTGTTAGGTGAGGTCATTCATGCAAATGGCGAGCGAAAAGACATTCAACTTAAGGGCTCTGGAAGAACACCGTTCTCTAGAGGTGGTGATGGCAAATCTGCTCTCGGTCCAGTGATCCGCGAGTATCTCATGTGCGAGGCGATGTTTGCACTAGGAGTTCCAACTACCCGGGCACTGGCTGCGGTGACTACTGGTGAAAAAGTGATTCGCGAGGAGCGTATAGATGGTGGTATTTTTACTCGTGTGGCCTCTAGTCATTTGCGGGTAGGCACGTTTCAGTATTTTGCCACCAGGAATGATACTGAGGCGATCAAAACATTGGTTGATTTCGCGCTCAACAGACATTTCCCTCATGCAGAAACCTCACTGTCCCCTGCTCTCACACTGTTAGAGGAAGTCATCAGTGCTCAGGCTCAACTGATTGCTCACTGGATGTCCATAGGCTTCATTCATGGCGTAATGAATACTGACAACTTCGCGATCTCTGGTGAGACGATAGACTACGGACCGTGCGCTTTCATGGATGACTTTCACCCCAACTGCGTGTTCAGTGCGATAGACCGCGATGCTCGCTACTCTTGGGGAAATCAAGGATCTATCGCGCACTGGAACCTCACTCGCTTTGCTGAAACTTTACTTCCATTACTCGATCCTGAGCCTGATACAGCAATGAAGCTAGCGGAGGCTGCGTTAAATTCTTACTCGAAGCAATTTATCAACTTATATCATCTTCACTACAAATCGAAACTCTCTCTAACAGAAGATGCTCCCATTGAGTTCATCCAAGGAACGTTAAGTTTATTAGCTGATCAACAGGTAGACTACAC
Organism: uncultured Rubritalea sp.; assembly: GCA_937951395.1. GTDB lineage: Bacteria > Verrucomicrobiota > Verrucomicrobiia > Verrucomicrobiales > Akkermansiaceae > Rubritalea. Next base: position 2,495 of record CALFBV010000138.1, on the reverse strand, counting down.
ATTATTTTTCAGAAGGCTTACTCAGTTGGCAAACAAAGACACTGAGGCGTCTAAACTTGTAGAACTATTTATCGATGCCGAAGCTTGCCTTAAGTGGATAGATGAATGGATCACACTTCTGGATGATGATCTAATTACCACCATGCAACAGGTCAACCCAATTACCATTCCTAGGAATCACCAAGTCGAGGCTGCTATCCAGCAGGCCTACAAGGGAGACTTCACTCTGTTTCATCGTCTCCATGAAGCTTGGAAGCATCCTTTCACAGAGAATCCAGAACATGAAGACTTAGAACTCGCACCACTACCAGAGGAACGAGTAACGCAGACGTTTTGTGGAACTTAGAGTCCCAGTTTCTCGGTGTATGCCACTTTCAGTTTACCTGTGGCTTTATCGACGTCGTTTGTAGTGAACACATCCTAGTTCTAGAATCCCAGTCTTAGGATCCTTAGAACAATACTTCCAATGACGATCACCGCAAATGATTATGAGATCAAATCTGGCCAGTCTTCAGTGTGGAAGAACTCGCCTTCTGGCTTATCAGTGCGCTCATAGGTATGAGCACCGAAGAAGTCACGCTGAGCTTGGAGCAAGTTCGCAGGGAGTCTCTCCGCGCGGTAGGCATCATAGTAGCTGAGTGATCCACCGAATGATGGAACTGGGATGCCATTCACTGCTGCTATCGCCACTACTTCTCTCCAGTCCTGCTGACCTGAGTTAAGGATTTCTGTGAAGAATGGTGCGAGCATCAAGTTAGTTAGTTTTGCATTTGCTGTGTAGGCTTCTGTGATGTGATTGAGGAAACGTGCACGGATGATACAGCCACCTCTCCAGATACTAGCAATAGCGCCAAGATCAAGATCCCAGCCCTTATCTTCACCCACTTTAGCGATGAGGTCTAGTCCCTGTGCATAGGAAACGATCTTAGATGCATAGAGTGCATTACGAACCTTTTTCACGAGGTCTGCTTTACTGAGCCCATCGAGCTCGAAGCTCCAGTTGCTAGGTCCTTTTAAGATGCCAGATGCTACTTTACGCTGATTTCTCAGTGATGAGAGGATACGCGCTTCCACTGATCCTGCGATGGTAGAAAACGGAACTGCCTGCTCTACTGAGCCCATCACTGTCCAGCGACCTGTGCCTTTTTGGCCAGCCTTGTCCACGATGAGATCTACGATGTCTTTTCCTGTCTCAGGGTCTTTTTGCTTGAAGATATTGGCAGTAATCTCGATGAGGAATGATTCTAGATCTCCGTCATTCCAGTCTGCGAATATCTCAGCTAGTTCTTCATTACTGAATCCTGCGGCCTTGAAAATATTGTAAGCTTCACAGATAAGCTGCATGTCTCCGTATTCGATTCCATTGTGAACCATCTTCACGAAGTGACCTGCGCCTCCCTCACCAATGTGGATCACGCATGGATCACCATCTACTTTCGCAGAGATAGCCTCGAAGATAGGCTGCATGACTTCCCATGTACTTTCTGGACCTCCAGGCATGATGGATGGTCCCTTAAGCGCACCCTCTTCACCACCAGAAACTCCAGCTCCGATGAAACGGAAGCCTTTTTCTGAGAGATACTTCTCACGGCGCTCAGTATCTGTATAGAGCGTGTTTCCACCATCAATGATGATGTCATCAGGATCTAGAAGCGGGATGAGTGACTCGATCACTGCATCCACTGGACCACCAGCCTTCACCATGATCTGGATCTTGCGTGGAGTCGCTAGGCTATTTACGAAACCTTCGAGAGTCTCTTCTCCTACGAGGTTTTTGCCTGGATTTTCTGCGATGAATTCATCCATCACAGAAGTAGTGCGGTTATAAACGGAAACTTGGAAGCCTCTGCTCTCGACGTTAAGGACGAGGTTTTGGCCCATTACAGCTAGACCGATTAGACCGAAGTCGCTTTTCTTAGTGTTACTCATAATTTTTAGTGGTTGAAAAAGATTGATTTATGCTTGTTCTGTGGCGGCATTATCAACAAAGTTCATTCATACGCAACGAGAAGTTGCCGTAATGTCATACTTTATGCACACTACTTGCAGATCACGTGAATATTCCAAACTCCATTACCCTCTTTAGGCTAGTTCTTACTGCCATTTTCATCGCCGCTATCACCATGCAAAAGCCATGGGCGAACATGCTTGCACTCGTCAGTTTTAGCATCGCTGCCGCCTCAGATTGGTTCGATGGCTACTTTGCGCGTAAGCTCAACCTCGTCACCTCACTCGGAAAACTGCTCGACCCCCTAGCGGATAAAATTTTAGTAGCCGCAGGATTCATCTATCTCAGCTCTAATCTCAATTCAAAAGGTCTCTGCCCAGTATGGGTCACCTGTGCGATCATCGGTAGAGAATTTATGGTCACTGGGATTCGTCAAATTGCCGTGGAGCAAGGAGTCGTCATCGCGGCAGATAGACTGGGTAAATGGAAAACTACCTTACAACTCGTATTCATCATTACCTGTCTCACCTTCATCGCCTTCAAGCAA
>CALFBV010000137.1 GCA_937951395.1 uncultured Rubritalea sp. | reverse complement strand
GGGGCTGTTGGGAGCTGCCCCGTGATCCCTTCCTGCGTCGAACTGCGCCTTGTCTTTCTGGTAGCTAGTCTCACCCCACCAGCCAGGAGCAGAGTTTAGGATAGAGTAAACGTTGATATTCTTAGTAGCGAGTTGATCCACATTTACGAGTGAAAGTGAGCGAGTCATCCCGTCTAACTGGGTAGCTTGATCACCGAATCCTTTAGTAATGTCATTTCCACGAACGAAGAGTCCGCGTGCCTTAGTTAACTTGCGACCATTCTTCATGCTGGATACACGGTCATTCTCCACCATGATGCCATAGCTGGCGAGGAATCTACGGATCTTCACCAGCTTTGCCTCTGGCTTGATGGTGATGAATATCGAAGCACTATTTCTACCCCAATATTCATTGAGAACTTGGATCTCATTGTCGTCGAAATCTACATCTAGGCCGATGATCGCAACGCCTTCAGCATCCGCTGGGATGGGGTTGTTTGATGAGATTTGGTATGGCTCAAGTTGGATGTTTTGGCTGTCTAACATACGGCTAAAAGTTTTCCAAGCAGGGGAGCCATCGCCGAGATCATCTACTTCGCTTTTATCCACTATGAAGTAAAATTTTCTAGGTCTACCTTCGATGGCGCTAAGTAGATAAGTGGTGATGATTTTCTCATCCTGCCAAGCTGCAATACGAGATCCGTCTTCAGAGGTGATGAACAGCGAGTTGATGGGAAATTGTCTAATTCGCTTAAGTGAAACGGCTTCAGTTTCACTAGGGCTAGAGGTCAGTGGGGTAGCTGTAGGTGATGACTTAATGGTCTCGACCTTGGTTTTTTCCGCCTCAGTGCGCGCATCTATCAGCACGCTGTCTTCATGAAATGACTTACCGTAGATGGCTGAAATCTCATTGAGGCGATTCGCATCTTTCACACGATCAATGTATTCCAATTCAATGTCAGCAGCGCAATTTCGGCTGTATTCCTCGAACACGCTCCGCAGCCTGTTGCTATAGGTAGGGTTATACTTTGAGATCACGAAGATCTTGATAGGACCTTTATGATTCTCTAATAGCTCGCTTTTTAGGAATTTTAGAGAATAGTCAGAGAGTGTGTATTGCTCGCCAGTAGTGAGATCTTTTCTAAGGTGCTTGTCAGAGGTGAGGTAGTTCACAAGGCACACACAGATAAAGGCGAGTATTACCTGAGCTAGGATGATCGCACCAATGCTGAATCGGTTAATTCTCGCGGTGACTTTCTTCCGAGGCTCTAGAGGTAAGTTTTTAGACGCTGAGAGGTCCTCAGAGGGAGCAAACTTGTCAGAGTTGGAGTCGGAGACGATGTCTGTTTTTTGAGACGGCATGAAAATGAAAGATTTAGTTTTTCCAACGTCGGTAATCTACGACGTGATGTGTGATCAGTAGTGTGAACAATGTCATGGAAATATAATACACAAATGGGCGAGAATCTATCAAGCCTTGCCCGAAGGAGGCAATGTGCTCATCTCGGTTAATATAATGGAAGACTTCAGCAATCTTAGCTCCGCTAAAGTCCTCACCCATGATGAGCGGGATGTAGCCTAAGAACCTGTGAAAGGCGAGTAGCCCGAAGGTGACGATAGCCGAGATGATCTGGCTAGAAGTCAGGGACGATGCTAGGCAGCCTACTGCGACAAAGAAAGTTCCCACCAAAAAAAGAATGGTAAATACACCCAGCATTTCTCCAGATTTTACTGGAACTGGTGTGCTAGAGAGAAAGCTGAAAATCTTGACGTGTAGAAATAAAGGAATCCACAGGCAGCAGTAAAATGCTAAGGCTGCGAAATACTTAGAAAGTACCACCTGCCAAGTGCGGATGGGTGCGGTCATGAGAGTTTCCAGAGTCCCGCTGCGCTCCTCTTCAGAGAAGAGTTTCATTGTGATCAGTGGGAAGAGAAATAGGAAGTAGATTGTGAAAATTGGATTAGTGAGACTATCGAGTAGTAGATTATTGACTACAGGCCGTTTCTCATATTGCTCGAGTATTGAGGAAAGACAGAGCCCCTGTAACAGCATGATGATAGCAAATACTACCCAGCCGAATGGCGAGAAGAAATATTGCTTGAGTTCTTTCTTAAATAATATGTGTAAAATGCGCATGATGGAGTCTGCTAAGCACGTGGTAGGTGGCTTCGAGGCACTTTCCAAGTGCAAAGAGTATAAACAGCAAGAAATCTCAAAGAATTTTACATTCCCCGAGATTTCTTAGTTACTATTAAATTGTGTATCTATCGGCCTATTACTTCGTCACGTAAGCAGCACGCACTTTCTCAAGTAGCGCCTTGGTCTTGATAATTCCTTCGTCTTCACTGATTCTGCCGCCTTCCCACTCAATACCTACGTGTCCACGGTATCCTGCATCGAGGCAGATCTTCATCGCTTTGTAGAAATCAGTTTGAGTCTCATCTCCCGCTTCATTGAAGACGCGGCTCTTAGCACTAATTCCTTTAGCATAAGGCATGAGGTCGGTGATTCCTTGGTAGCGGTCATATTCGTGGAAATTTCCGAAATCAGGAAGTGCTCCACAGTTTGGCATGTTCACCGTCTTGAGGACATTAGCTACCCAGGCACCGTCGGAGGATAGTCCACCGTGGTTTTCCACAACGACATTGATGTTATGGTCTTTAGCAAATTCTGATAACGAAGTGAGCCCTTGTATCACATTAGCCGCTTTATCTTCACGGTCTTTACCTTGCCCGTGAGCGTTCACTCGGATGGAGTGACAGCCTAGAAAGTTTGCAGCTTCTACCCATTTCTTATGGTTATCCACAGTCTTCTGGCGCTTCTTCTCATCAGCGGCTCCGATGTGTCCTTCGCCATCGATCATGATGAGAACATTCTTGATGCCTTCATCGCCAGTGCGCTTTTTGAGCTCAGCCAAATACTTCATGTCTTTCGCCTTATCCTTGAAGAATCCATTCACATACTCCACAGCAGTGATGCCAAACTTATCTTTAGAATACTTAGGGAAATCCATGTTAGTGAGTTTCTTCTTCCAGATTGTGCGGTGCAGTGACCACTCGGCGATCGAAATTTCAAAGAGGGGAGCAGCCTTTTTCGCCGCTTCATCTTGGAGTGCAAATGCAGGAAATGTCCCTGCTGCTAGTGTTCCGAAGGTTCCGAATGATGCTTGTATAAATTTTCTTCTGTCCATGTTGCAGACAAACTAAGCCATCATCCCAACCACGACAAATAAAATCTTTGCGCGGTAGAGAATGAACGAGAATTTTTAAGGTGATTTAAATTTGAATCTCCACAGCCGAATAGCTAGTAAAAAACTAGCTACGGTTAATCCTAGAGCGAGTCCCCACCAGACACCTATAGGTCCCACTCCTGCGTGGAACGCCAACCAATAACCGAAGGGAATACCTACGATCCAGTAAGAGAAAAACCCGATGATGGCAGGTGTAGTCGTATCGTGCAGACCGCGAAGCATCCCGATGGAGGCGACTTGCTGACCATCAACGATCTGGAAAACACCAGCCACGACGAGGAAGCTTGTAGCGTAAGCAATTACCTCAGGCTCATTCTCGATAAACTGCTTAGCCATATCACCACCAAAGACTAAAAAGCTGATCGCCGTGAGTGTGGAAAACACAAGGGTCAAAGCCCATCCTGAAAGATACGTTATGCGTATATTAGAGGTGAGTTCTTGCCCCACCTTCTCTCCGATCCGGATGGTGAGCGCGATAGAAATACCAAGTGGGATCATAAAGGCGATGCCGGCGCAAACCATGGCTATCTGTTGCGCAGCGAGTGCTTCTTTACTGATCATTCCGATGAGAATGCCACTCATCACGAATGCTCCGACTTCTGTTAGAGTCTGTAGTCCCGCAGGAAATCCTAATTTTGTGAGCGCCTTTAATTCCCCAGTATCTAAGCGTGTAAACCAGCGGTGAGGAGTCCATTTCGAGAGGCTCTTGTCCTTAGCGAACCAGATGAGCATAGCGATCACGAGGATGACCCTAGAAATAAGAGTGGCATATCCTGCACCTTCTAGCCCTAACGCAGGGGCTCCAAGCGCTCCATAAATGAGAACCCAGTTGAGGAAAATATTGAGCACCACTGCTGCCATGCTGATGTTGAAAGCTGTCCACATTCTATCTAGTGCATCGACATGGTTCTTGAGAGAAATACTAACGAGTGCCGGTATAAGAGAAGCGCTGATGATGACGAAGTATTCCCTGGATCTTCCCGCTACGACTGGGTCTTGCTTCAAGTTCTCGATAAGCCCGTTACCTAGCCAAGCAGTCAGAAAAAACAATGTGCCAACAATCAATGCAAGATAAGTGCTATTGCGGCAAATGGAGCGAGCGTCCGCAGCGTCTCCAGCTCCCTTTGCTGTGGCGGTGCGCACTGAGACGCAGGTCATGATTCCGATGCCGAAGACGAAAGGGACGAAGAACAGGTTGTTTGCTAATGTCAAAGCCGCCAGTTCTGTGACTCCGAGCTTAGCCACCATGATGGAGTCTACAAGTCCAAGCAACATTTGCCCTATCTGCCCGATGATGAGCGGCAGAGCGAGGATGAAAATGGTCTTGCTTTCTCTATGGATGGTCATGTCAGGTGTGGGTGACACTTTCTACAGAAAATAGCTATTGCCAAGTATTAGTCTTGTTTAATATGATCCGTATATGAGCAAGCTAGATCACATATTAAAAAACAACATCGACTGGGTAAACTCCATCAAAGCGGAGAAAGTAGATTTCTTCGAAGGTTTAGCAGAGCAGCAAACCCCAGATTACTTATGGATTGGTTGTTCAGACAGCCGCATCCCTGCAACCCAGCTTATGGGGCTGATGCCAGGTGATGTTTTCGTTCATAGAAATATCGCTAATATGGTTGTCCACGCAGACTTCAATGCTCTATCAGTCATCCACTACGCGGTGGAATATCTAAAAGTGAAGCACATCATCGTCTGTGGTCATTATGGCTGTGGAGGGGTGAGGTGCGCGCTGTCTGATGATAGATTTGGTACTGTAGACAGCTGGATTCAGCACATAAAGGATGTGAAGCACCTCCACCGAGAGGAGCTTTCAAAACTCGAAGGAGTAGCTAAGGAAGATCGCCTCTGCGAACTTAATACCATGGAGCAAGTGCAAAACGTTTGCAAATCTCCGCCAGTCCAAGATGCCTGGGAAAGAGGTCAAGAGCTACACGTCCACGCCTGGATTTATGGGATTAATGATGGCAAAATCCAAAATCTCCAACATTCTATTTCAGGACCGGTTTAAGCTGAAGAGAGGTGTTAGGTGCCTAGAGGAGATGTCCATGAAGGAAAAATTTCTGAGAGTATAGTGCCGTTGATCGGGAGTGAGAAAAAATGAAGGATGTCACTATCCTTAGGAGTATGGTCTAGGGTACATTCACTTCAACTCTGAAGAAGACACGGTCCAAGTTACCAGGAATAGTGTCTACATTATCAATCGCAGTTTTATCGAGCGTAATCAAAATGTGTGCACCGGTTTCTAAATGAGTTGTGACTTCAGTCCAAGTAATGAGATCTATAGACCAGAAAGCTGTATAACCACCGGAGGAAAGATCAAGGCCTGGACTACATTACTCCTTGGTCAATCTACTCTGATCAGCAAATCACTAATCAAGTAAAATGTTTACTGGCTACAATATCGAGACCACTTTAGAGCGTGGTAATTATATTCATTTTTTATGATGAGCAAATTTTTTGTTCTAAGAAAGCGATAGTATAGATCAGATAATCGTAGATTTGTGTTATTTTGTCTCATGCTGAGTCATAATTTCTTACTAAAGTGACAAAATGTCTAGCTGTCAATTTGATGATGATTTTGGCTGTGAATTCACAAGATGTTGATAAATAATGAGCTATAATTTTTTTTGAAGGGTGGCATGATTTGTGCCTATTTTGAGTCTGATTGTGAAGGTATCACAGTCAGTAATACAAACGTAAAATTAAGAATACTATGACTAATATTAAACCATTAGGTCAACGCGTTCTGTTGAAGCGTGTTGAACCAGAAACAACTAGTGAGGGAGGTATTATCCTCGTTGAATCTGCTCAAGAAAAGCCGCAAGAGGCTATTGTAATAGCCTTAGGCTTGGGAGCCCAAAATGAGGATGGCTCTGAGTTTAAATTCTCTGTGTCGGTTGATGACAGAGTGGTTCTATCAAAATATGGTGGGACGGAAATTAAAATAAGTGGAGAGGATCACCTCATTGTTACAGAGGGTGAGATTCTAGGTGTCGTTGCATAACTTGCTAAAAACAAAATAGATATACAATCATGGCTAAACAACTTAAATTCAATGAAAAGGCGCGTCAATCTATGCTTAAAGGCGTAGAGCATTTAGCTTCTGCTGTGAAGGCAACGCTGGGACCAGCAGGAAGAAATGTGATTATTGATAAGAAATTTGGTTCACCGAACATCACAAAAGATGGTGTTTCTGTAGCTAAAGCAGTAGAGCTAGAAGACCCTTATGAAAATATGGGAGCTCAGTTGATAAAAGAGGTCTCTTCTAAGACTTCTGATGTGGCAGGTGATGGCACGACAACAGCGACAGTGCTTGCTGAAGCTATCTTTAAAGAAGGTCTAAAAAATGTGACAGCAGGTGCAAACCCTATTTCATTACAACGTGGAATTCTTAAGGCATCAGACGCTATTGTAGAACAGTTAGCTGATATTTCTAAGCCTGTCTCAAGTAACAAGGAGATAGCTCAAGTTGCTACAGTTTCAGCAAACTGGGATGCTGAGATTGGCAATATCATTGCTGAGGCTATGGAAAAGGTCGGCAAAGATGGCACAATTACAGTAGAAGAAGCAAAGAGTCTAGAAACAACGCTAGAAGTTGTGGAAGGTATGCAGTTTGATAAAGGTTATCTCTCTCCGTATTTTGTGACTTCAAAAGAAAGTATGGATTGCACTCTTGAGAATCCGCTCATTCTAATCCATGAGAAGAAAATTTCTAATCTTAAGGAAATGTTACCTCTCCTTGAGAAGGTGTCTAAGTCAGGACGACCTTTCCTCATTATTGCAGAGGATGTGGAAGGTGATGCTTTAACTAC
>CALFBV010000136.1 GCA_937951395.1 uncultured Rubritalea sp. | reverse complement strand
CTTTATGGTCTGGATACTTGCGGCGAAATTCTTGAGTTCTAGGTTGCCGTCTAAGAACAGGTATCTTGTGTTGAACCCAGGGCATGAGATGTCACACTTGAAATCCAGTTTTTGGTCTTTCAGAGCCCTCGGCGTAATGTCAAAAACTCCAGATGCAACAAGGGTAGGAATGTTCTGAAATTGGTATTCATCTAGATGATCTGCGCATTCAGAATGAAACATCCTAGCGATAGGAGCTGGATGCGCGCGTCCTTTCACGCCTTCTACAGTTGCAGTCTTAGCCTCATTGTCAATGTAGGTTTTAGCTACAGAGACTTCACCTTTAGCGGACCCTTTGAAGAGCTTGAAGAGGGAGTAGTTTTGGTAGTTGAAAACTAAGCGGCTGTCTGTGGCTAGAAGCCCTTTGGGGTTTAGTTTGTAGTCAGTCTTGATGGAGTGGAGGGGCACTCCATTAAAGGAGAGTTCGGTGAAAGTAGCTTCTCCTTCTGACTCCCAGTCATACTTGTCAGTGCGGTTTAGTTTGCCGCGCGCTGAAATGTAACTCTTAGATTTTTCATCGATGCTAGCTTGGGATATGAATTTTACTGTTTTCTGGTTTTGAATAAAAGGCATCAAGACATAGGGATTCATCGTTGAGACGAGATCGAAGTGGTAATAATTATCACTTGTGTAGAAATTTCCAGTGAGTTTGCCGGATGGATGGCTGCCTTCAATGTTAGTCAACTTAAGCTGCTTATTCTGGAAATTGATATCTGTCTTAAATGAATCTAAGGGCGAACCTTTGAGCGCTGGTTTAGTGAGGTTGATTTTGGCAGTGAGCGCCTCATTTTCCCATAGGATAGAAGAATCTAGCTGCTGGAATGTGAATTCTTTAAAACGAGAGCTTTTAAGCGTTACTCTGCCTGTCAGGGAGCCGTCCATCCAACGGAATTTAGAGTTAAATGAATCAGTATATAGTCCGTTGTATGTGAGTTTTGTGATGTTTAGTTCACCATTGGATACCCAGTCAGTAAGGTCGTTAGCGTTGATAGTTCCTTCAGATTTGCAGAAGATCTTTGAGCCTGGATCTAGTTTTATCTGTTCGATGATGGTTTCTATTTTGCCTCCTTTTTTTATGAAGGGAAGGAAGGCTCGCTTGGGTAAGGTCGACTCGGTGTCATATGTGATGATTTTATTTTTGATTAGTAGTCTGCCTCGCAGATAACCATCTGGGCTTTTCATCATGAGTTTATCCAGATAGATATCGCCATTATTCCATGAGAAGTCAGAGCTGAAAGAGTCGAACTTAGATCCTAGATACTCGTAGGATGTGAGTTTAGCATTTCCTACGGCCTTGATTTCTAGCTCGGCAAAGGGATTGATAAAAGAGGGTAGAATGTTCGCAAATTCGGTATCTTGTTTCTTGCTCGGGAGCTTGAAGGAACCTTTCACATCCATCTCGGATTCGCCTGTTATGTTGAAGCCCTTGAAGAGTTCCCGGTTAAAAAATGTGCTCACGAATTTCTGGATTTGGATGTCGCTTTCAACGTGAAATCTTCCGTCCCTGATAGTGAAATCATAGTCCATCTCAACGTGTGCTTCTTGGTCTTCATTCAAGAAATAGAGGCTGTCTACAGTGAGTAGGTTATGGCTAAAGTCACCCACAGTATGCACATCACGAAGCGCGTAACCCTTGTAGTCTAGGTTGGCTGCGACGAGTTCGAATTCAATTTTGATTTTTTCTGGAGAGTTAATGTCGCCCTCAAGAAACAAGCTCAGGTCTGGAGGCTCCTCTTCGTCCCATTTCCAGTTATCTAGGTAGTCTAGGAACCGCTTGTAATTTTCAGCACGTTTTCTAGCAGCTTCTGGTGAGGTTTTAGTAGTTATTTTATCCAGCTCTTGCCAGAGATTGCCAGCTAGCTTGATATTGATGCCCATATACTCAGCGGTAAGGCGGTTTGTAGAGATGGTGCCAGCATCACGGAACTCAATGTTGGCATTGATGTTGTTAAATTCCATCCTAGTGGAATTCGGCTCGTAAGGGTTGAGCGGGAGATCTATGTCAGCACCAGTTAGTGAGAGGCTGTTGATCTTGCGAATGCCTCTAAGAAGCTTGGTTTTATCCAGATTAATGGAGACTTCTGGGAGTGAGGCGAGCTTAGTGTGACGGTCTGGATCTCCGTAAAATCTGACGTTTTTCGCGACTAACCCGTCACTGAACTGATATTTCAAGCTATCGAATTCAACGTAGATGCCTCGGCGTTCTAACTCGCTAGAAATATGATCACGGATCTCTTTATTGAGTCCTGTGCTGTTGAGATAAAACAAACCACCTGCCGCAGCCATCATTCCGAGGACAAATAAGATAGTCAGCGTAATGCGGAGTTTGATGATGAGGCGGCGAATGAACATTTGAGGTAAGAAAGAAAGGTTGCATCAAGCTATCATCCTCAGCCTACTTTGCAATCTCTAACCTCTATTATGGAACAACCACGCGCTTCAATATACGCTGGATGATCTCATCAGTGGTTACATTTTCCGCCTCTGCCTCATAGCTGAGTAAAATACGGTGGCGGAAGACGTCAGGCGCTAGATCCTTGACATCCTGTGGTGTGACGAAAGATCTGCCTGCCATAAAGGCATTTGCCTTCGCAGCGAGAGCCAAGTTGATGGTGGCGCGAGGCGATGCCCCTGAGCGAATCAGGGGGGCTAGAGACGAATCTATTTTCCCAGGCCTACGAGTGCAGTGTACTAGTTCCACGATGTATTCTTTGATCGCGGCATCGATATAAATTTTGTTCACTATCCCACGGCAGTGCTTCACCTCATCAGCCGAGACCACTTTCTTCGTAGTAGCTACTTTCGCAGAAGTCGCCATGCGCTCCAATATAGTAAGTTCTTCCTGTTTCGATGGGTAATCTACATGTACTTTGAGCAAGAATCTATCCAGCTGAGCTTCGGGCAGCTGATAGGTTCCCTCCTGGTCGATGGGGTTCTGCGTGGCGAGAACTAAAAATGGATCGGGTAGGGGATAAGAAGTATCTCCGATGGTGACTTGCCGCTCTTGCATCGCTTCTAGTAATGCAGATTGCACTTTAGCAGGCGCACGGTTGATTTCATCAGCCAGGATAAGGTTACTGAAAACAGGCCCAAGCTTTGGGCTAAATGACATTTCCTGAGGATTGTAAATCATCGTGCCCAGAAGGTCAGCGGGTAAGAGGTCTGGAGTAAATTGAATTCTAGAGAATCCAGTATCAAGACATCCCGCGAGCGAGTTGATAGCGAGGGTCTTAGCAAGTCCCGGGACACCTTCTAGGATGATGTGGCCATTACTGAGTAGCCCGATGATGAGACGATCTACCAGATTTTCCTGTCCTACAAGGACGTTAGCCATTTCTGTTTTGAGGTTTTTCGTCCAAGAGTGTTGGTCTTGGACTAGCTGGGCAAATTCTTCGTGATTCATAGAGTGGTATAGATGTCTGAAAGGAGAAATAGTTAGATTTTTATTTTTTGAGCTGTAGTTGCTCAAACACGAATGGCGGAACATACCTACGTACAGTCTTTTCCCAACCATCAGGTCCGATGAGGCTCTTGACCATACTTGATGAGAGCTCGGCGATGTCTCTAGGAGGCATCAGAAATGAAGTGGAGATCTCTGGAGCCATATCGCTATTAATGTGGCGCATCACACGCTCATATTCGTAGTCGTTTGACGAGCGAATCCCACGTAGGATATAGTGGGCATCCACTTCATTAGCATAGTCAACGAGAAAGCGGTTATCAAAATGTGAGATAGTAAGGCGCTCACAAGAGGGTAAGCTCTCTCGGAGCATCTTGAGCCGCTCATCCACGTTAAATGTATAACTCTTAGAAGGGTTAGAGCCGATAGCGACATAAAGATGATCGAAGAGTTTTAGCCCTTGTTCTATCATCCATACGTGACCATTGGTAGGTGGGTCAAATGACCCTGCATATACTGCGGTGCGCATAAAAGTATATTCTCCATATTTGATGATTTGTCAGCAGGTTTTTTAGAAACTTTACTATCGAATTTCTCAGGAGCTTTCGAGTAAGCGATTATTTCTTAATTTTGCTCTTGATAAATTTTTGAAAATCCCTAGTTCTCATGACACTAATTATGGGACAACAATACAATAAAGTTTTAAAGAGAAAGCGCCGTAAGCAATACCTACGTCGCAAGAAGGCATTAGCGAGCTCAACTGTGACTGTGAAGAAGAGCAAGCCAGCAGCTAAGAAAGTGGCGGCTAAGAAGACAGCCACTAAAACAGCTGCGAAGAAGGCTGCTAAAAAAGCACCAGCAAAGAAGGCTGCTGCTAAAAAGGCACCAGCTAAAAAAGCCGCTAAGAAAGAAGCAAAAGACGACAAGTAATCTTCTGCATTCTAAAATAATTTACCGAGCCAGTCTTATCGCCTCAGCGTGAGACTGGCTTTTTTTTATCCTAAGTCTAGACTCGTTTTGTTAGATTGAGTTACATGAACATGGACAAGGTTCTTATAGTTGATGGCCATAGCGCTATTTTTTCGACTCCGCATTTGTCTCAGGAGCACTTGAAGCATGCTCGGAGGACTCGGCTAGAGTTGATCCGTGAGTTGACCCATTTTCAGGATATTTCGGATTACCATGTAGTGCTAGTATTCGACGGGAAAGGGCAGAAGTTAGATGCTCTGATGCGGCAGGATCTAGACATTCTAGTTATGTACAGCAGGAGGAATCAGACTGCTGATGCTGTGATAGAAAGGATAGTGGCCCAGCATGCTGAGAAATTCGATGTCGAGGTGGCATCTAACGATCGCTTTGTACTAGATACGATTTCCGTATTCGGAGCCATTCCCATGAGTATCCGCAGAATGTGGGAGCTGGTGTATTCTCTTGGCTACTAGAAAACCAAAGCCAAGGATGGTCAAAAAATGGCTAGATGGCTCTGGGACTTCGCCGGGGAAGGAGTTGTCATTGAGGGGGCAAAGCCTTCGAGCTGCTCTTCTTCCCAATTAGTGAGACTATCTTCATCCGTATCCTCATCGCTAAACTTGATTCTATAGAACGCTGTGTCAGTAGGATTGCCTTACAAGGAAATTTCTAAAGCTCCAGATTTGATGGCGTCCACTTGGAGTGCTTCCATGAGATTTAGGTCTGATGGGACGCGGGCTAGGGGTGATTGGTGCTTGAGGGCTGCATTGTGCCAGAGCGAAAAGTGCTTGTTGTAGGTCTTCTTGTAATCGCGTAGTACACTGGGCTCGATACGGTGTGGATGGCGGCTGTTAGATTCTGCGTCGATGAATTCATAGTTTCCTTGCCACTCAGGGTTTGCTTCCGAGGCTGAGAATGGACACAAGATAATCAGTGAACCTTGACGTTGAGTCAAATGACGCATCAGAGGATTCGCGTCACCAGGGAAAAGGAGATCACTGATGAAAACACGGATGGTGTTCGGTCTGAGTGGGACGCTCTCTAGGTTTGGAGCTTGATTAAGATGCTCGTCTT
>CALFBV010000135.1 GCA_937951395.1 uncultured Rubritalea sp. | reverse complement strand
TATCAAATCCTTGAGGAAATCCTGTTGAATATTGTTCTCGTCGCGTTTTGTTAGACATCTAGGCATTATGCACCACTAGATATAGCGTACAAGCCTAATGTTTAACTTATTCATCCACTATCCAAGACGAGTTAGCCCTGGATGTAAAATAGCCTACTCAGTCTCCAGCTTGAGTTCCTTGATCACCCATTTACCTTCTGTTACATTCTCGAATGCTGAGCTGAACAGGTGGTTGTTCCATGTCTTATTGAAGCTTTTCCCTTTAGTGAAGGTATCATCAAATGCCGCTTTGCCATCGATAAACACGGAGTAGGCTCCTGATTCAGCTTCTGGCTTCTGCTCGATGGTGATTATGTGCCAACCACTTGCTCCTTTGTAAGGGACGGTGATAGACTTCCCTGGCTTAGCAGCATTTCCTGAATCTCTCGCACTGAGCCTCACCTTGCCAGGAGCGGTACGCTCGATTGATAGATAGAGACTCACTGATCCACCATCCCAACCAGGATTAATATTTCCATCGATGTGGAAACCTAATCTATGCTGGCCTTTTACAGGTCTCACTACGTAGGTGAGTTTCCAGCCAAGATCGAACATATCGTTCTCATAAGACTTCACTAGGAATTTTATTCCAGGTTGGTTCTTTGCCTTCTTGGTATTGATGCTCCAGCCTCCAGCCTCTTTTTTTTGTAACTTTTTCGCTAAGTATACCCAGTCTGTTTCATCTGGATCTGTGCCGTCGAAATCTGCGATGAATACCTTCTCGGCTTCAATGGCATGTCGATTAGCGTAGGAGTTATCTACATCTCCAGATACATTTGCTCCTGAGTTTGAATCTCCAGCTGCTGTGTTCTCTCCTCTGAGAAAGATAACCCCAGCTATGGCTACTACAAGAGCGAGAGCTCCAAGCCCGATAAAGAGTCCTTTTTTAGATTTGTTCTCTGGCACTCCGGGCATACCAATAACTTGCGGTACATTAGTAATCGTGGGACCTGTAGGATTCACTCCCGTAGTACTAGAGAGTGGTCCAGAGTTCACCATACTAGTTAGAGCTGGTCCCGCAGTTGCGGTAGGTGAGACTCCGATGGTGCTCAGCGGACCAGTGACTGCTCCAGCTGGTGATTGTAAAGTTGCTCCCGTTCCGGGGCTGAGATTTAAAGTAGGAGTGGTGGAACCAGGGGCAGGGACCTTGGCTGGCCGCTGCACTTTCGGTAAAGAGTTTAGTGCCTCTACAGCGGATACTGGGCGGGCTTCCGGATTGATCTGCGTAAGCTGTTCTATCCAGACACGGAAATCTTCTGGTACCGTTTCATTAAATTTTGTTAGAGGTGGAAGTCCCTGATGGTGCATTTTCTCTGCCTCCTCAGCCGAGACACCACCGAAGGGGTGACCACCAGCAAGACACATATAGAGAATATGACCTAGCATGTAGAGATCCGAGCGCTCAGTTGCCTCTGCATCTCCGAAGAGCTCAGGCGCGAGTATAGCAGGATCTGCCATAATAGAAAGCACTGAGTCCTTCCCCTGGATCAATGGAGCGAGCCGAGAAAGGCCCATATCTAGAATCACATATAGGTAACCTCCCCGCGCACGTGGGGTCATGAGAATAGAACCTGGCGTGATGGCTCCGTGGACGAAGCCTTCCTTATGAGCCGTGCTGAGCGCGTCTAGCATTTGCTGCGCTAGGTCGTTCACCTCCCAAATGGGAATAGGCTCATTTTTAATTTTATTATGAAGCGTCTCACCCTGAACAAGCTGCGAAATGATATAGGCTCCATCGTGATCAAATCCCGCATCATAGACGCGCAATAGATTAGGGTGCTGTAGTCCACTAAGAGAATGCGCTACATTTTCAAATTCTTCTTTGTAATCAGTTAAATCAGCCTGCTTGTTCTGCGCGAAAAATCGACGCATCGCCACTTTTCTGCCTAGGTTAGTATCCTCGGCTTCATAGATGCCTCCAGTTCTCCCCTTCCCTAAAAGTTTAATGATTTCGTAGCGTTCTTCTATCATATTAGTCACTATGAATTACTCGTTATTTCATCAGATGGCAAGCATTAGAATTCAAACAATGGCTTGCTTAAAACCTAGTCGGCATCTAATAAAAAACTAGTAGTTACATTCTATCAGGCGTTTTAATTCCGAGCAGGCTCAGCCCGTGATTCAGAATACGACTAGTGAGCTCACAGAGGGCTAGCCGTGTCAGCCTGGTATCACCCTCACTCTTTAGTACCGGACATGCCTCATAAAAGCTATGGAAACTCCGTGCCAGCTCTAACAGATAGTTTGCCAAGATGTTTGGACGCAAGTCATCCAGCACGTTTGGCAAAATCTCGCCATATCGCGCCAGCATCCGAGTGAGGCTAATTTCTCCTTCCTCTGAAATCTGCGCTGTGATCTGAGAGAAGTCTATCTCCTCATCCAGCTTTCGGAAAATTGACATGCAACGAACACAGCTGTTCTGCAGGTAAGGAGCAGTGTCACCCTGCAGCGCCACCATTTTCTCTAGATCGAACACATAGTCAGAGTTCCGATTATGCGATAGCTCAGTAAATTTCACCGAGCCAATACCAATCGTCTTAGCTAGTTCATCCTTTTCTACAGCAGACAAATAACCACTCTTCTCTTCAATGACAGCACGTGATTGAGTAATCGCATCGTTCAGCACATCATCCAGCTGCGGTAGATCTCCATCACGGGTTTTCAGCGGCTTACCATCCTTGCCTAAAATAGTCCCAAAGGTCACATGCTCCAGCTCAGCTTCACAACCACGGCGGGAAGAAATATCAAACAACTGGCGGAAATGCAGCCCCTGACGCGCATCCACCACATACCAGATTTTATCCGCATTCCACTCCTTCAAGCGGTAATCCACCGTCGCTATATCAGTCGTCCCGTAGTTGAATGCACCATCCGCCTTACGCACGATCATCGGTAGGTCAGACCACTCATCATCACGCTTTTCCTTAAATGGATCCTGCTTAGGATCAACAGCTTCACCAGAGAAAACACACATCGCACCATCACTCACGCGAGCATGGCCTTCACTTTCCAGAGCATCCACCAGCGTAGCCAGCTGGTCATTATAAAAGCTCTCACCATGCCAGTGATCGAAGCTCACATCCAGACGGTCATAAATAGCATTCAGCCCCAGCTTAGAAACATCCACACATTGATTCCAGATCTCTGTATTCTCCGCATCGCCAGCTTGCAGCTTCACTAGCTCCAGCTTACAAAGTTCCTTCACAGACTCATCTTCCTTACACAGCTTAGTTACCGCGCGGTATATACGTAATAGCTCCTGTAGCGGGTCTGCCTCCAGTGCAGAAGCGTCTAAGTGATTCTTCCAGCCATAAGTGATCATTCCAAACTGCGTTCCCCAGTCACCGATGTGATTATCAGTAGTGACATTGTGGCCTAAGAATGTAGAAATACGCGACAGCGAATCACCAATAATAGTCGAGCGGATATGACCCACATGCATTGGCTTAGCCACATTCGGCCCAGAGAAATCCACCACAATATTCTGCGAAGTATCAACAGTAGGCACCCCATGCCTAGGATCAGCTACCAAGGCATCCACCTTCTGCGACCACGCCTCCTTAGTCACCCGAAAATTAATAAACCCAGGCCCTGCAATGTCTGCTGTAGCCAGCTCACCGAGTTCTAGATTCTCTACCAATTCCGTAGCGATCTCGCGCGGGTTTTTCCCCAGCCGCTTCTTCAGCAGCATCGCCACATTCGACTGATAATCTCCAAATTTCAAATCCGCAGAAATAGCCACCGCGACTCGGAAGTCAACCGGTAAATCAATACCCAGCTTAGTGATCGCGGTCGTTAGTTTCTCTTGG
>CALFBV010000134.1 GCA_937951395.1 uncultured Rubritalea sp. | reverse complement strand
CTTCGAGCTTGTCTAAAGTGGATTGACTACCACCCAGCAGAAAATGTTTTAAATCTGGCTGCCCCTCTGATGCTTCTATGCATCTTAGCATCAATGTAGGACCGTAAACTCGATCCCTTAGTCTCTCTGATTCATCTAGCTCACGATTGACTGACCATACTAATGGCATTCCATCAGGACAGATCAGGTCAAACTTGGCCATCACCTCACCAAATTCTTTTTCATGTCGTGCAAGTGCAGCCACGTGCGTGTTAGCAGCCTCTACTGCATAAGCTCGGTCTGCTTTTAAAGCATGCTCAGTGATCCACGCTATAGCACCTTCATAAGTAGTTACAGCTACTGGAAGCCCTATGACATCCACCGTCTTCATTACCTTGCGCGTAGTGTCCCTCCAGATACAGCTTCTAAGAAATCTTGGTAAGCTGATTTCAGACCAGCGGCTAGATCCATCTTAGGTGACCAGTCTAGTGATTTCAGAGCGCTATTATCCATTAATTTTCTAGGTGTTCCATCAGGCTTGCTAGGGTCAGTAGTGATTTCACCCCCGTAACCCACTGTTTCAGCTATCTGTTTAGCTAACTCCAAGATACTCACATCCTCACCATATCCGATATTCACAAGATCTGGAGGTGTTTCTAACTCTAACAGATGAAAACATGCCTTAGCCAAATCTTCGACATAAAGAAACTCACGCTTAGGTGTGCCAGAACCCCAAATCTGAACAGATTCCTGACCCGCTTCTTTCGCTTCATGAAACCTTCTTAGCATCGCTGGAATCACATGAGAATTTTCTGAATGGTAGTTATCTCCAGGTCCATAGAGATTAGTAGGCATTGCCGAGTGATACATTACACCGTATTGCTTACGGTAATATTCACACAGCTTCAACCCCGCGATTTTTGCTATCGCATAGGCTTCGTTAGTTGGCTCTAGCTCACTAGTCAAAAGACAACTCTCAGGCATCGGTTGAGGAGCTAGTCTAGGATAGATGCATGAACTCCCTAAAAATAGAAGGCGCTTCACTCCTGCTTTGTATGAGCCGTGAATCGTATTTGCCGCGATCATCATATTCACATAGATGAAATCTGCTGGATAAGTACTATTGGCATGAATGCCACCTACTTTAGCGGCAGCCACGATCACTTCATCAGGCTTATGCTCTGCAATGTAAGCTTCCGTTGCAGCTTGATTAGTAAGATCTAATCCACTGCTAGATGGAGTCAGTATATCTGTGACTCCTCTAGCTTTAGCTTCCCGCACCAAGGCAGATCCAACCATTCCACCAGCACCAAATATCAGTAACTTTCTGCTCATTCTATAGAGATCTCAACTATTCTACTGCCACAGACACATCATGCCCGTGTTTCTTTAAGAGAGCGTGACGACGAGCGAAATCTAGATCATTCGCCACCATTTCAGCACACATTTCCTCTACCGTGATTTCAGGAACCCAGCCTAGCTTCTCATTCGCTTTAGAAGGATCACCCAGTAAAGTCTCCACCTCAGCAGGTCGGAAATATCTAGGATCTACTCTCACGATCACATCCCCAACATTGGTCGCAACTGCTATTGATGCATCTACTTTAATAACAGTAGCTACCTCATCTAAGCCTTCTCCAGTAAATTCTATCGTGATGCCAGCCTCAGCCGCACTCATTTTCACAAAGTCTCTAACAGAAATCTGCTTTCCAGTAGCAATCACAAAATCTTCAGGCACTTCTTGCTGGAGCATCATCCATTGCATTCTCACATAATCTTTAGCATGCCCCCAGTCACGGAGTGCATCCATATTTCCTAGATAGAGGCATTCCTCTAGACCTTGAGAAATATTTGCCAATGCGCGTGTAATTTTTCTAGTTACAAAAGTCTCACCTCGCCTTGGTGACTCGTGGTTAAACAAAATCCCATTACACGCATAGATACCATAAGACTCGCGGTAGTTCACCGTGATCCAGTAAGCATACATCTTAGCCACTCCATAAGGCGACCGCGGGTGAAATGGAGTCGTTTCCTTCTGAGGAACTTCCTGCACCTCACCATAGAGCTCAGAAGTTGATGCTTGGTAAAATTTAGTCTTCTTCTCCAAACCTAAAAAGCGTATTGCCTCCAGTAAACGTAAAGTCCCTAAAGCATCCACATCTGCCGTGTATTCAGCAGACTCGAATGAGACCGCCACATGTGATTGCGCTCCTAAGTTATAAACCTCATCTGGTTTAACTTCACTCAGTATTCTAGTGAGGTTAGACGAATCAGTCAGATCACCATAATGAAGATGGAAGCTGGAATTCTCAATATGAGGATCTTGATAAATGTGATCCACCCTCTGAGTATTGAAAGAAGATGCTCTTCTCTTTATTCCGTGAACTTCATAGCCCTTTTCTAACAACAGCTCCGCCAGATAAGATCCGTCTTGTCCAGTTACTCCAGTAATTAATGCTTTTTTCATATTCAGTCTATTTAATGTAAGGCTCCACTACTCTTAGATCATCCATTATCTCAACAGCAGAATCTCTGCTGGATTTCGAATCAAATAGATACAACGCGTAACCCCCAAAACCACCACCGCAGGACTTTTTGGCAAGCTCACCACTGATCTCTGGCAAAGGCTCCATACCTTCGTCTAGTTGCATCTCATGATAAAGCTGCACACCTTCCGCTAATTTTAAAATATCTTCAGATAAAACACCGTCACGACCATTGAGTAATGCCCAAGCACCACTGCCGCCCAGACCAGATTTCTTCTCATAATTCCACTCTCGTAAACTCACCATTGGAGTAATAGAACAGTTCACAATATCCTTACCAGGAACAGAATGACGCGGAACATCCAGCCAACCACCTGCAAAATCCACGCATAGTGGAGCCTCAGCACGAGCTTCCTCAAAAAACTGAATATGACCAGCATGAATAATGTCGTAGCAACCAGATATGAATATGCGTTTCATGAGTGTTTTGGGTAGTATTAAATTACCGAACTGAAATAAGCAATCGCCTTGTCGAGTCCTTCATCCAGCTTAACAGCCGGCTTCCAACCAGAAAGATGCTTATCCGCTAAAGTGATGTCTGGCTTCCTTTGCTTCGGGTCATCACCCGGTAATGGGTGGAAGGTCAGCTTACTCTCACTCCCCACTTTAGCAATTACCTTCTCTGCTAACTCCAACATGGTAAATTCTCCAGGGTTCCCACAGTTAATAGGTCCAGTCACCTCATCTTGATTCATCAACCTCACAAACCCCTCAAGAAGATCATCCACATAGCAGAACGAACGCGTCTGCTTCCCGTCACCATAAATCGTTATATCCTCTCCCTTCAGAGCTTGGACAATGAAATTACTCACCACTCGCCCATCCTCAGGGTTCATTCTAGGTCCATAAGTATTGAAAATTCTTACCACCCTGATGTCCACACCATGTTGGCGGTGGTAGTCAAACATCAGAGTCTCCCCCACACGCTTCCCTTCATCATAACAAGATCTGATGCCTATCGGATTCACACTTCCCCAGTATGACTCAGGCTGAGGATGCACTAGAGGGTCACCATACACTTCAGAAGTCGATGCCTGGAAGACTCTCGCTCCTGTCTTCTTGCCTAGCTCTAAACAATTTATCACACCAAGAATAGCCGTCTTAGTCGTAAATATAGGGTCTTGTTGGTAATGCGGAGGTGATGCTGGGCACGCTAAATTATAAATCTGATCCACATCGAGATCAGGGAGAGGATTGATGACATCATGTTCGACTAATTCAAAATCTGAATGATCCAGCAAATGCTCTACGTTCTTCTTAAACCCAGTATAAAAATTATCTAAACAGTAAATTTTATTTCCCTCATTGAGTAATCGCTCCGATAAATTCGAACCTAAAAATCCAGCTCCTCCAGTGATAAGTATTCTTTTAGACATTTAGTATAAGTTTTATGTTTTGTTTTATGAAGCTTGCAAGATGAAATGTGATTGTAAAAGCTTAGTGCTTTTTTATCTACTACTAACCAATACTTTAGCCTTTCCCTATTGAGTAAAAATCAAATCCTACTTCTCGCACCAACTCAGCATCAATAATATTCCGCCCATCAAATAAGAACGCAGGCTTAAACATCCCCTCATAAATCTTCTCGAAATCTACCGTCTTAAACTCACCCCACTCAGTTAAGACAGCCACACCGTGTGCCTCACTAGCAGCCTCTTCGCAAGAGTCACAAAACGTAATCTGCTTCTCCAGCTTCGCGCGCTCCATACCCAAGTATTCCAGATCAGCATACACTTGCTCTGCACCCACCTTCGGATCATAAATCGCTATATTCGCTCCCTCCATCAGCAAATCTCTACAAACATAAATCGCAGCAGACTCCCGCGTATCATTCGTATCCTTCTTAAACGCAAACCCCCAGATACCTATCTTCTTACCTCTCACAGTATTAAACAATGTCTGAACAACCTTCGCAGAAAATCTCTCCTTCTGCCACTCATTCATATCAATCACCGCCTGCCAGTAATTTGCCACTTCTGGAAGACCGAAATGCCCACTGAGATAAACCAAATTTAACAAATCCTTCTGGAAACAAGAACCACCGAAACCAACCGACGCCTTCAAAAACTTAGACCCTATACGGCTATCCATCCCTATCGCATTCGCCACCTCATCCACATCCGCCTCAGTCTTCTCACAAAGCGCTGAAATAGAATTAATAGAAGAAATACGCTGCGCCAAAAACGCATTTGCCACCAGCTTAGACAACTCAGAAGACCACAGATTCGTCCTTATAATCCTATCATCTGGTATCCATGTTCCATAAACACTAGCAAGAGCCGCTACCGCTGCCTGACCTTCATCAGATGGATCCCCACCGATCAAAATCCGATCCGGATCACTCATGTCATCGATCGCTGTCCCCTCCGCCAAAAACTCCGGATTCGAAAGCACCTGAAACGTTCCCTCCTCTGAATTAGCCTCTAGGATAGTCTTTATCGCCTCCGCAGTCCTCACCGGGATGGTGCTCTTCTCAACGATGATTTTCGGACCCTTCGCCACTTTTGCAATCATACGTGCAGCTCCTTCGATATAACAAAGATCCGCAGCCTTCCCGGCACCCATTCCATAAGTTTTTGTAGGAGTCCCCACCGATACGAAAATTATATCTGCATCGACTATCGCAGCATCCACATCAGTAGAGAAAAATAAATTTTTGCCTCTAGCTCCTATCACTAGTTCATCCAGACCTGGCTCATAGATAGGTAAAGTATCTGAATTCCATGCAGCTATTCTTGCTTCATTAATATCAACAACACTCACATCAATACCTGGACACTTTGCAGCTATCATCGCCATCGTTGGTCCTCCGACATAGCCAGCCCCTATACAACATATTTTTTTAATTTCACTCATTATTAGGTCTCTACTTTAAATTTCAATCACGCTACCGCCCTTGGTCACACTTCCCTCTGCGGGAAGAAACCTTCATGCTTATATAAATTTTTACCTCTAACTTCGTCATTACGAAATCGTCATTGCTTACTAAGACATCAGATTTTACATTTAGTTCAATAAAAAATGAACAAAATCTATAAAACTTTCTAAATAGTTAATTTAATCAGAACTCATGCTCTACAACCTATATAGGAGTAATAACTCTCACAACTCAAGCTTATTTAATGAATCTTAATTATATTTCCTGACCTAAGAGTCCAGATCCGGTCGGCTCGGCAAAAGCAGAGAAAAAACATCCACTTCAATAGTCCTCTCACTCCCGATCATTTCCATTAGCAGCATCGCCCTCTGTCCACCTGGGAGAATCTCCGTCACCTCACCCTTACTCCCCTTCAGAGCACCAGACGCTACCTCATACTCCTTACCCAGCTCCACCCCATGAGTCAGATCTAGCACCTCCTCATCACCCACCACATCCTTCAGACCCATCACGAAGACCTCCCCTAGCTCCGGTACATAATCCCCAAACCTCACCATCTTCAGAACCCCAGGAGCATAGCAAACAGCCTTCTCATCCACATTACGGTCAAACTTCACAAACAAATATCCAGGAAACATCGCCTCTTTCCATAAAACCTTACCTCTACGCGTCACCTTCGTATAGCGGATCTGTGGCGCCACCACTTCCAGTCCCAGTTCCTTACGGATATATCTAGCAGAAGTATGCTCACGCTTAGTTTGAGCGCGCACCACAAACCATCTCTTACTCTCATCACTAATAGACATCACTTACCTAAAATTTTCTGTAGAATCGGCAATAACAATCCTGAGCGCTTACGCCAATTATCCAACTTATTTATCCTCTCAGCGTAATGCTCATCACCATTCAAATTACTCGCTTCCATCCGCCCTATCTTCACCTTGGCGCTAGATAAATGCGGCCTTATCTCCTCTCGGATAAACCCTCCCACCAAACTCTTCAGCTCCACATCCGCCTCATAAAACACCTTTCGTCCCTCTATCCCCTCAACCTCACTCACAGCTCCCAAAGTCCGCAACATCTTCAAGCCCTGACTTCCACTGCCTTTACTCATCCCCAGTCTTTCCACCAGATCATCCAGAGACAGCGGCTCCTTGCTGATAAACAAAGACCCGTAGATCTCACCCACACTTTTAGGCAATCCTAAAACTTTTACCGCATCCGCAAAAAAATCTCGAACCATTAACTCCAGCTCCACGTTCACAACAGCAGCGTTTTTCTCAGTAGCATCAGTCACCGTCTCTTTACTTTCAAACATTACAAAATTAGTATCCTATCATTGAACATTGTTCAAATAAAAATGAACAAATAAAAACACCTCACATCCCCGATTGCATTCTACCCACAATCAGGCTAATTTTTTCTCACACATCATCGTTATATTCACACATGACACCCCACCACAACATCATCAGAAAACGAATCGCACACCTCTCTCTTCTCTTAATGGTCTTTTTCATCCTTGGGGGTAATTCATCACATGCCCAAGAACCCGGGCTCAAGCCCAATCCTAAGCGAGTAGAGTCCTCAGACCCGCACACCCGCATCATCCAGCAGAGCATCGCCCTCATGGAGCAGAGCGAGTGGCAGAAAACACTCGGTCTACTCAACCCACTCATCGAGAAAAACAAAGACACCGGTCTCAAAAAACACGGAGCCAAATTTGCCACCAGCTACTACTACAAAGGCCTCTGCCTGCTCAAGCTCGCACAGCAAAAAACTGCCCTAGAAAAGAAAACCGCCACCGAGCTCTTCAAAACCTCTATCCAGTCACTCAACGAGTGCAACGCCGTCAACCCACCCAACGACCCCACAAACACCTACCGAGTCAAGTCCCTCCTCCTCCGAGGCAACGCCCAACAAGCACTCCGCCAATACTCCCAAGCCATCGCCTCCTACCAGCAATTTCTCCTAGAGCGAAATGCAGCGCTCGACCCCTACCATCTCAGCGACTTCAACATCAACCTCGCCATCTGCCTCTGGAAAAACCAAGAAAAAACACCCGCTGAAACAGCAAAAGCAATAGACCTCCTCCAACAATCCCTCCTCTATACAGGGCGCAACAAACCTAGCCCACGCGCAGTCATCACCGCCCTCCACACCCTCACAGACATCGCCATCCATGACACAGACCCCGGCTTAATCCCGGCCACCATCCAGCACGTCCTCACCACCCGCCCAGCAAATCTTATCTTCTCCCCAGACACAGATGTACAAATTCTAACCCCACTCAGCAAACTCATCCTAGACACTGCACAGAAAAACTTACCTCTAGCCTCTCTCCACCTCACCACCCTCATCCCCGGCATCACAGAACACACCGCAGAGCTAGAACTCCCAGCCACTCTAACAGAAGAAATTCCACCTTCAGAAAAACTCACCCCTAATCAAGCTACAAAAAACACCATCGCCATCGCCCTCCAGTCTCGCTCCCTCACCTTCCAGAAATCTAACAACCTCCAAAAAGCCATCCGCCTCTACACCCTCCTACTAGAAAAATATCCAGACACCCCACACCAGCCAGAGAACCTCTACAACCTCACCCGCCTTACCGCCCAGACAGGAGCACCAGCCGATGCCACCATCGCCATCACCCGCGCCCACCAATTTCTAGAAACCTACCCAGACCACCCCCTAAAGAACAGCACCCTCATCATCCTGCTCAACACCCACTACCACAATCAGCAATACCCAGAAGCACTCCGACTCGCAGAACAAACACTTACCAACCTAGACAACACATCCACCGACCCCGACACCCGTAAATTACTAGACACAGCCAGCTTCATCCGCGCCGCATCCCACTACTATCTTGGTAATTTCACCACA
>CALFBV010000133.1 GCA_937951395.1 uncultured Rubritalea sp. | reverse complement strand
GGATCTCTAGTGCGCAGAGCAAAGTAGATGAGGATCTTTTCAGCAGGCTGATTGATCTTGTCGATCTTCACGAGCAATCGAGGTTTGGTGGGGTCGAGTGGTCTTCAGAAATATTAGAATCAAGCCGACTTGTGAAAACCTTACTAAAATAATAATAAATATAACGCGCTGTTTTTTAATCTGTTGATCATGTTTATGTAGAAACATTACTTTTAAGGTTGTCATTTGGTGGTGACTAGCTATCGTCCCACTTGTAGACAATAAAATAAAGATATGGCTAGAAAGAAAACAACATTAGCTCTAAGGGTAAATGGAGATAACCCTAATCATCACCTGTGGAATAACAGAGGTGTATGGTGGTGTCACTTAACAGTGCATAAAGCAGATGCTACGGCTGAGCGTCTCAGATTTTCCCTTAAAACAAGAGACGTAGATCAAGCTAGACATCGCAGAGATAAGATCTTTGATGACATCGCGAAGCACTACGACATCGCAGCATAGATCGGTCTCTTAAATTTAGACCTTTGCTATTTTAGCAAGCACTGCTTTCTGAGCATGAAGTCTATTTTCAGCTTGCTGGAAAATTGTATCTGCATGCTTTTCTAATACCTCCTCAGTGATCTCCTTATCTCTGTATGCTGGTAAGCAATGGAGGACAATGTGGTCTTCATTTGCATGAGTGAGTAGTTCACTATTCACTTGGTAAGCGCCAAATAAAACCTCCTTCTCAGCCTGGCCTTCTTGGCCCATGGAGAGCCAGACATCAGTATTGATAATGTCTGCATCCTTGCATGCGACTATAGGATCACTTGTCAGAGTCACGTTATCAGCATTCACCTTATCCATAAATTTTATTGGAGGATGACAGCTCTCAGGAGCGGCGATGACTAATTCAAAGCCTAGGTGCTTAGCAGCCCAGATCCATGAGCGAGACATGTTGTTGTCTCCATCGCCTATAAACACTATTTTTTTACCTTCCCAAGTCCCAAGCTTCTCTTTCACCGTTAAAAGATCAGCCAGGATCTGACACGGGTGTTCATCATCAGTGAGAGCATTGATCGTAGGGATGTTTCCGTATTTAGAAAAGTCTACTACGTCTTGCTGAGCGAAAGTTCTGATGATGCATCCATGCACCATTCTGCCTAGGACTCTGGCAGTATCCTTGATCGGCTCACCTCTACCCAGCTGTATGTCATTAGATGAGAGAAACATGATGGAGCCACCAAGCTCGCGGACGCCCACTTCAAACGATACTCTTGTCCGTGTAGATGACTTCGTGAAAATCATCGCCCACGTCTGGCCTAATAGTGGAAGCGAGCTAGGATTGCCGCGCTCCGCTTTCAGTTTCACAGCAGAGCTCACAAATTCATTGAGCAAATCTGCGTTGAGTTCTTCGATTGAAAGTAGATGATTCATGATGATTTCTTTTGTTAGGTTCGATTAGTCCAATAGTGGAAAGCGGAGAATAAACACGGACAGAGGCTAAATGTCTAGCGTTTTCTAGTTGTGTAAAGTCAGTAGCTAGATAGAAATGCTCACAGATGAGATTAGATAGATACCTAGCCACGCACTCAGACGCCACCCGCACACTTGCTAAAATGGCGATCAAGACTGGTAGAGTCGCGGTTAATGGGAGCGTAGTTAAGGATCAAGGTAAGAAGGTGAAGCCAGATGATGTAGTGTCTATTAATGGTAGAGAGCTGAAAGAATCTGGCGAAGTTTATCTCGTGATGAATAAGCAGGCTGGTGTCATCTGCGCCACCCAAGATGAAGAACAAGACACTGTATTGGATTTTCTAGATGGCTACACTCATAAGGAATTACACATCGCAGGTAGGCTAGATAAAGACACCACTGGCTTAGTCCTTATTACCAGCGATGGTAAATGGTCTCACCGCGTGACATCGCCTAACTACGTCTGCGAAAAAGTGTATCTGTTAGAGTCTGTCATCCCTATCCAGGGCTCCTACATCGAGGAATTCTCCAATGGCATCCTTCTGCGTGATGAATCGAAGCTGACCAAGCCAGCTAAGCTGGAAATTCTCACTGAAAATACAGCTAGACTCACATTAACAGAAGGTAAATATCATCAAGTGAAAAGAATGTTTGGGGCTATGGGTAACCGTGTCACCAAGCTTCACAGAGAGTCTGTAGGAGAAGTCACTCTAGCAGATCTGCAAGAAGGCGAATTCCGAGAACTTACTCAGGCTGAAATAGATTCTTTCTAAGGGGGCTAACCGATCCAGTCCAATTTCTGCGCAATTGAAAAGAAGTCCATCGCCACCGAGAGAGCTACGTGGAGTACTACTGCTCCCCAAATAGATTTAGTTCTCAGTGCGATCCAACAAAAAATAATCCCACCTAAAATAGCGAAAATAGTCTCAGGGAAAGGCTTGCCGAAATGTAACATGCAGTAGGGAACCATGGAAACAAAGATTGCAGAGTCTCCCATCTTATCACGGAGTGAAAATAGTAAGTATCCTCGGAAGAAAAACTCCAATGCAAAAAAACAAGTAGCCACGCACGTAGTTGTAAAAGTCATTAGGGCACTTCTGGAAACCTCTGAGCCCGGTTTACATTTTAAAGTATTTAATTTTTCTTATCAGAAAGTAGTTTAAAGGCATGAACTACCGTAAGCCATCCAAGAACTACGATCTTTTTAGTGCTATATCCAAGAAAC
>CALFBV010000132.1 GCA_937951395.1 uncultured Rubritalea sp. | reverse complement strand
GCACATTGCAAAAAAACAGCCAGCCTAACACATGTCAACCAACAGCATCAATAGGTGCTACGTTAACCGCTTACTTTGCTACACATACGTTTGTAGATTATCGGGAAAGTGTGGGGGCTCCGTGGCATAGAATAGAAGTGGCTAACCCTAAGAGCGGCGTGCGAAACGGAGAAATCCCTGCTTCAGCAGCATACAGTAGAGAGCGATGGGGTGAACGGGTGCGGATACTTTCTCAGTCTGATGGTAGTAAGAATCCAAATTTTGTCCGTGATATCCGAGCTTTCGCTGCAAGCTATGATGACTCTGTCTATAGATCCTACCCTGGGCCAAACAGCAACACCTTCATGGAGAAAATGATCCGCAAAGTGGACGGGGTCAATGCTGTACTGGACCACAATGCGGTAGGTAAAGAGAGTGGGTTCTACCTAGGAAAAACGACTAGTGGTACAGGCCTAAAGCTCCAGACGCCAGTGGCTGGAGTGGCGCTGGGATTAAAGGAAGGTGTAGAAATCAGCGCGTTAGGCCTAAGTGGCGGGGTGTCTATTTATCCGCCATCGATCAGAATTCCCTTCCTACCTAAAATCCCGACTTGGGAGTAATTCTAAGCGCTATGAAAGCGCCTTCATCACTGCCTGACTAATGGTCTTACCGTCAGCTCTGCCGTCAGTTTTTTTCTGCATGATGCCCATGACTTTACCCATGTCAGCTCTGCTACTGGCGCCTGTCTCGGCGATGGCTTCCGCTACAAATGCCGCAATTTCATCTTCAGAAAGTGGGGTAGGGAGATATTTTTCTAGGACGTTGATCTCGTTTTGCTCTATCTCAGCGAGTTCTGGTCTGCCGTTTTCAGAATACTGGGTGAGTGAGTCTTGGCGCTGCTTGATCTGCTTGCGTATAACAGCGGTAATCTCTGCATCGTCTAGGACGGTGTCGGCCCCACCTTGCTCGATGGCTGCGTTTTTGATAGCAGACTTAAGGTTTCGGATAGTGCCGAGTGCTACTTTGTCCTTTGCCTTCATGGCGGTCTTCATGTCTTCTGTTAGTTTGTCATTGAGGCTCATAGATTTAAATTGGTTGGTTGTTGGATTGTATTATTCTGAAATGCTGTAAACGGCCTCTCGGAGAAACGCGGTCGGATTTTTCTGGGCAGCGAGCGTATGGTGATCGATCACTGCCCCTGCACGACACTTTATTGTCTTATGTTTCATGATAAGTAAAGCCCTAGGTATCATTGCAGCTCGGAGAAGCGGATGAATTTTCCCTAACATCTGATACCAAAGCGGGTTTTTACCAAAGAATTTCACCGGAATCACTGGCACCTGCGTTCGAAGTGCGATTCGGGCGATGTGCTCAGACCATGGAGCATCCGTGGTCTTGCCCTGATCCGACTGATAATGGGAAACTCCTCCCGCAGGGAAGACTCCGAGAATACCGCCGCTTTTGACATGTTCGGAGGCTGTTTTCAGGGTTTTGAGATTATGTCTTGCTGCATCAGGCTCACCGAGGATCTTGAGAGGGAGGAGGTGTCTTGGAAATTTAGGAGCTTGGTAGACTATGGAATTGGCTAGTATCTTGCTGTCATCAGGACGGTGTTTGGCGCAAAGTGAGCACAGAGCCATGGCATCTGCTCCTCCAAATGGGTGGTTCGCTACAATGATCGCCCCACCAGAAGTTTTGCTGCTTTTAGCGATAGAATTTATAGCATGAGACACTCCTTTTGAGTCCACCCAGATATCTAGTATTTCGAGAGATCTCCCGAAGACATTATGTGTTTTAGCGCGTGATGCATCGGTTAATACTTGGCGGACGGCGGTGATTCCTAAAAGCTTTTCCAGTGACTTCTTGGTAGCTAGTCTCCAGCCATCACCTGCGAGTGAGGGAATTACTTTTTCTAAGTCTATAAAATTGTTTATGTTTTCTTCCTTATTCACTTGTGTAAATATTTACTTATTTAATATTAACGTTTTTATTTCTAAGGAGAGGGTGGCCAGGTTTGGCTTTGGTGATGAATGGTGCTCTGAGATAGGCTGGTTGAGGTGGTGTCTTTAGTAGGGATTTCTGCGTTTCTGGGTTGAGATTGAGCCAGGCTTTCGTGAGCAGAAAGGCGTGAGATTTGTCCACGAAATACTCCGCGACATGGTGAATAGGTAGTTCTTTCTCGAAACTGAAAAGTGGCGTCTTCGATGTGTCGATGGAGGTAAGTTTTTCACAGAAATCATCGAGCGAGAGTAGCTCGGGCTCGCCCGCTCGGAAGTCTAGTCTGCCATTCTGAATCTCTGCGATGAAATAGGTATCTCGCCTAGCATCACCGATGGCATAGGCAGTAGCGTTTCCATCCATAGTAGCAGTCCCCAAAAAAGAATTGAGCCCCACCACTTGACAACTATAAGCAATCGCCAAGCCTTGAGCGGCAGCGATGGAAATGCGAGATCCACTATAGCTGCCTGGGCCAGTGCCTACGATGATGAGATCTGGAGTTTCATTCTCAGGGAGTCTGGAAATGACTGACTCGAGCGCAGGGAAAAGGAGTTTATTCTGCTGCCTATGACTTTCGAACTCCTCCTGAGCGAGGATTTCACCATCGATAGTAAGCGCAACGGAGGCCTCAGGGATGCTGGTTTCGATAGTTAGGATGATGCTCATGGAGTTTATTTACATGAGAAATGGGAGTTCTGCCAACCAAGAAAGTAGATGAATGTAGTTTATAGATGATATTCTCTTGCAAGTTTCAGAGTATCTGTTTTTTTCTTTAGAACAATATTGCCAATTACCTCGCTGAGGGGTTAAGAGTATTTAGAAAATTTAACACAAACACTAATCAGAAAAATCAATATGAGTGACTATGCAAAAGGCCTAGAAGGCGTCATCGCAAACGAATCAGCTCTCTCTAAAGTAGAGGGACAAGCAGGCAAACTATCGTATCTCGGCTATGACATCGACGACCTCGTTGCAAACTGCACATTTGAAGAGGTGACTTATCTACTGCACAATGGCAAGCTGCCGAACGCAGACGAGCTCGCGGGACTAGAGTCTAGCCTTAGGAATAACCGTGAACTACCACAGCAGGTGATCGATTTCCTTAAAGCGATGCCTAAGGATGCGATCCCTATGGATGTTCTCAGAACGGGTGTTTCTATGCTAGGCATCTTCGATGAACGAGCTGAGATAGGGGAGCCAGATGAGGCTGTTAACCACGAGGTAGCGCTTTCTATCGTTGCTAAAACTCCAGTAATTGTAGCTTATTTCCATCGTGCTCGTCAGGGGCTAGATCTGCCGCCAGTGCGCACTGATCTGTCTGAGGCAGCGCATTTCCTTTACCTTATTACCGGCGAAGAGCCTTGTAAGGCAGCTGTGAAGACTCTCGATGTGGCATACATTATCCATGCTGATCACGGTATGAATGCTTCTACATTCTCAGCGCGTGTCACTACAGGCACGCTCTCAGATCTCTACTCATCCATGACCTCAGCAATAGGCACTCTCAAGGGTCCGCTTCACGGTGGTGCTAACGAGGGCGTGATCAAGATGCTCAAGGAAATTGGTAGCGAAGACAAGGTTGACGCATTTG
>CALFBV010000131.1 GCA_937951395.1 uncultured Rubritalea sp. | reverse complement strand
AGTCTTAGTGAAGTGGGTTTGATGCGAGCATGAGGGCACTAAAAAAGCCACCGAGAATGAGATCAAGGTGACTTTGATGAATGTGTAAATAGAATTTTTTTTCCTGCTATCCATTCTATTTATCTACCTAGAACGAAGGGTAATGCTCTTAGGATCATAGTAATCTTGTTGTGAGAAGATCCAGCCGGGCTTCTTGTCTAGGAGCGTGTAGCCTGTGAGTCTGAACTCTGGGAGAAAGGAATTTGAGTTAGGATCATAGACTTTTCTGCCTGTGTAGCTACCGTTCATGCGGTATTCGTAGTTTTGATCGAATCCGTAGTGAGCACCTGATGGTCCGTTCTCTGGTTTTCTGTCCGGAGCGAGCTTGCTGCTTTCATTGAGGATCGAGAGCTTAGAGCTTTGCCATGGCTGGCCTGGCTTGCGGAGGTATCCCCAGAAGCGTGTTTTGTTCACATAGTAGCGTCTTCCGTAGTAGAAGTTTCCTCTAGGCTCTGCAGCTATCTTGGCAGCTCTTAGTGTGGGGTCTGGATCAGGCCCGAGCTTTCCAGCAGGTGGTGTGTAGCCACCCATTCCACCACCGCCAGCGCAGCTAGAGATGAGAAAAGAAGAAAGCGCTGCCAGTGTGACAGCGCTGATTTTTATGAATTGTCTCATTGGTGATCTGAGATTATGAATTAGTCACTGTGATCGGTGTTCCGTTCTTAGTCATACCAAAGATCTGCTTAGCGTATGCAGGCTGGAGGCGGATGCATCCACCTGAAGCTGGGTAGCGCTTGACACTGCCTGATGCGTGGAGTCCTATTCCGTCACCTGTGAGACGCTGCCAGTATGGGAGTGAGGATCCTACAAACTTGCCACTAACACCTGGGCATTTCTCGTAGCGATGCCCGCCACAGACGCGTTGGCCGTTTCTGTAGATAGTACCGTAAACGTTAGAACGTTTGTCTGCTTGCTTATCATGCAGTTTGAATGTTCCGGTTGGAGTTCTCTTGCCTGCTCTGCCTGTGGTACAGGGAGTATCTAAAACGACGGTGTCACCTTGAGTGACGATCATTCTCTGATTAGGTATGCTTACTTTGAGTTTTGTCTGAGCTCTGTCTATATTCTTGAGAGCTGCTTCATTTCTGTATGTGTCGTAGGTCTGCTTGTAGTCGTCTCTCTTGATGAATTTCTCATGTGACGAGAGTGAGCTAGTGACAGATGATCCGCAGCTTGTCAAAAATGTGATGGCTGCGAGGGGTAGTAATAGTAGTAGTTTCATTAGTTGTGTTTGTTTGGATTAGTTTGTTTAAATGTTTGTGTGAAATGATAGTTATCGGATGGTGACAGACGTGCCAGTGCGGACCTTAGCAAAAACGGTAGGCACGACTGAGCCTGGGGTGCGAATGCAACCGTGTGAGGCTGGGTAACGTGGAACCCTGCCTTTGTGCATGCCGATGCCATCATCTGTGAGTCTCATCCAGTGAGCCATAGAAGCTCCTTGGAATTTGCCGCCCTCTGGGACCTTGTCTTTTCTGGAGTCAGCACCAGATTTGACTGTTTTGCCATTGGCATCGAGAATGGTTCCGTAGAGATTAGATCGTTTATCGACGATCTTTTCTGTGATGCGGAAGCTTCCAGTAGGAGTAGGGTGCTTCGATGTGCCAGTAGAAACAGGATAGTCCATAGCGACCTGACCACTATTCATGAGGTATGCGCGCTGCTGGCTTATATCGATGATTACCTTTGAGTTACTAGAGTTTGTCTTGGCGAGTAGGCTGGTGTTTTTATAGACATTAGATGTTTTAGGGTAGCTAGGGTTGGCCTTGAAGTGCTCATATGTTCCTGCCTTGTGAGGATTGATGAATACTGCTTTCAGCGGCGTTATGGCTTTAGGGTTAGCGGTGCTTGGGTTGCCTACAGGGGCGCAACTAGAAAGCGAAGTGACGACTGATAATACAAATACTGAAAAGAGGCGTTTTGGTTGAAATATACGGTGGTTCATGTTGAGGTGTTGGTTCTATTGGGTATCTGTTTGAATTACGTAATACAGAACGCTATTTAGGGCAAGTTTGGATATGTGTTTTCTTTGTGCTTACGAGCTGTATGAATAGACTCTGTAACGGTTAGAAAAGTCACAAATCCAGATGGTTTTTACAATTTCTATGGTGTAATACTTGCCGCAAGGACGGTGGCGCTGCTCTCATTCTTTTTGACCAAATGACTGCCTAAGCTGGATTGTGGAAAATCTACCGTAAGGGTAGGAGACTTCTTGAATGTGGGTTTTCTTTCAGCATTGTTCACCGCGAAAAATGCTTTCTCTGGGATCTTGACCGTTCCGGTCTTAATATTGCCGCCCCATGGGTCGATGTACTTGATCTCAAATGATGTGGCGCCGGGTGGAAGTGTGCCTGGAATTTCATAGAGGACGACGAAGTGACCGTGAACTTGTCTCCAGAGGCTACCGCGCTGGGCAAATCGCTTGATGCTGATGAGTGGTGGAAAGCCGTTTAGAAGCGATTTTCTGAGATGCTTGTGGGTTGAGGTGAGTAGTGCTGTGTGGCCTCCTTTATCTTTGATGAAATGGGTGGTGTGTTTGAGCTTCGGGAGCGAGAGCTTGCGTCTGGTCTGGAAGTCATTGGCGAGATCTGTGAGGTCTAGGCCGTTGATTCCAGAGCGGGCATCCCAGCGATGACTAGCTCGCGCGTAGTTGGAGAAGATTTTCCCATAGTAGCGCACCATGAAATTAAATTTTTCTTTATCTGTATCACCGACTATTTTTTCTGTGGCCATATTCCATTTCGTAGAGCCGAATCTGTAGGCATTGATCAACGATGCTGGACCACATCCATTTTTCTGGATCGGAATTTGGTTGAGAGCGTTGGCTTCAGTGTTGGGTGCGATGACGGGGCCTTGCAGAGTGCTGCAGCTGCTGGATGTGGCAACGATTGCGAAGTAGAGAGCGATGACTGAAAGTCTGAGCATGATTTAATAGTGCTGACGATTTACTGGTTTGACAACTCTTTAAACTCTATAGATCGGAGTGATAGTTTTTGAGAAATAGTTCTTTCTTTAGTAGTGGGATGGATTAGAAATTACGTCAGACGATGATTTCTATAGATGATGGACTAGGTGATGAGGGAGGAGGAAGAAGCTCTGGGGTTAAGTTATCCCAAGAGATTCAGGAAGTGTTTTCTGAAACTG
>CALFBV010000130.1 GCA_937951395.1 uncultured Rubritalea sp. | reverse complement strand
AATGGCATCCCGTAGGGGATTCGAACCCCTATTGCCGCCGTGAAAGGGCGGAGTCCTAACCATTAGACGAACGGGACGCTGTAATGGTTGCGACTAGCGCAGGCGCAAAAAACCATAATCCAGAGCATTCCGCAAGCTCTTTTTTGCTTTTTTAGAAAAAATATTCTGAAAAACCTTACCTCTGCCTTCTGGCACTAATCGCCTTTAATGTTAAAATTTAACCGTAAGCCGAATTCATACAAACAATAACTTTCTACATACAAGACAACCGTTAAAGTCCGTTCTATCTTTTAGCCATTACTAATCTTTAGCTAATTAAACTACCCCTATGAAAAATTTCATTCTACTCTCAAGCGTGCTTTACCTCAGCCTGCAAGCCGATACCATCACCTTGTTTGAGGGTGAAAATCTCGATGGCTGAACAGGCGATAAAAAATACTGGTCTGCACAAGACGGATTCATCACAGGTCACTCTACACTACAAAACTTAAGAAATCTTAACAAAAAGCAGCTCAGGGTGTATGCTTTTGGTTATGAATCTAAAAGCTCACATGACCCAAGCCGCCCCAGCCACTCTACCCACCTTACTCCATAGCCACATCTGACTCTTCACAAGGCTCGCCTCACCTGCTTTCTTGTGCTCGTGCTTGCTGTCATTAAGCAGCGCACTGTCTCCCTGGTGATAAGACCATGTATGGAGCTACTGTCTTCGGCACACACGAGATATCGCATCTCCTTCATCAGTCACTCGCAGATGTCATGAAGCGCGGTGGAGCCATATCAGTCAGCATCATACTAGACACCATGAGAGAGTTTATTCAGGAGTAACTATTTCAAATCTCGACCTCTAAGAGGGTGATTTGCAGATAGATCCCCCTCATCTACTAGACCAAGCTCCATCGCCTCTACCATCGGCACAGGCTTAGCTTTGCACACCTTTTGCCAGTCTGGGAAATTCCATCTGTTAGGGAATCCCTTGCACTGAAATGGTTTAACATCTTGAATCTTACAGAGATCATTTTCCAGCATGATGCACTCATGATTCTCGCGCTCTATCAGAGAAAGACCGTTCCGGTTCATCCTTAGACGTGTGAATTTCTGGATAAAATCATCCTCATCCACCCCCAGAAACTCTGCTATCCTCGCCACCTCATCATCTTCCACTCGCACATCACCAGGCCATTTACAGCAAGCAGTGCAGCGGTCGCATTGATACCAAGTTTCAGGGTCTCTATAAGTAGCCAAGGGTTTAATATCTCTGTTGGTATTGAGGATACTGCGGATAAGAAGGGTAATATGGCTGCTGAGCAGATACTGGCTTAGAGATCTGATCATAGTAACCTTGAACCTTGCTTTGAAATGCCCTCCACTTTTCTCCAGGCTTTCCATTATCGAGCAGGAAGTGCGGGCAATTTTTGTTCGGCTTACTAGTTCCAGCACGCGGCCAGTGATAATGCGGCACCACATTATTGATCGATATATTATGACGTTTCATCAGATAGGCGGCCAGCTTCGCCGTCCTCTCCACCGTAGCAGATCTACTATTACCACGATTTTCACACATTTCTAAGCCGAGTGAATAGTTATTTCCTGGCCCATCGAAATCCGCATGCTCACCCTGTTCATTATCAGGCAGATGCTGCACGGCCCTAGATTCATCAATGGTATAATGCCACACTAAATAACCTATCCTGTTCCCTCCCTTACTCTTATAAGCGCGGAGCTTCCCATTCTTAAGAGCCTTACTATGCTGCCAAGCATCCGCCGAGCTACTATAGTTCTGCGTGCTATGGATCGTGATATAGCGAGGCGTCATCCTGCGTCTGTATTTACGCGCATGTCTGCCGTATGGAATGTAGTCACGGTTCAAATTAACCTGTTTTAGAAGCTGGCTCGATGACATAGCCGGACTACCACCTCCCCAGCCTGGCTGATAAACGCTCACCGACTGTGAATACGTGGGATAATAACTTGCCGGAGCAGAGCTAGAGCCACACGAAAACAGCAGTAGCGACGTCACTCCTACAATCAAGGTTAACAATAAGGGATAAATCATATTGTCATTCTATACCACAGCTTCCTCGAATAGCTAGCCCCATTAGCCTCAATATAAGAAAATCTCTCTTTCATCCCCCACCACCTTATGCTACATAAGCCCTCCGCTTGAAACACTCAGAACACATCCACTGCGCTCTTAGCCAAGCATTACAGCACTCAGACCTTAGAAATGCACTAGCCCCGTCATCCACATCTGAGATGGCACCACTATGCCTAGCAGACATAGACAGACACTCAGGTCTATCATTTATCATCGCTGCGGCAGCCCGCCAGCATAAGGAAAATTTCTCTAACTCCCCTGCCAGAGTCTGGTTCCTCTCTAACCAACCACGGCTCAACCAGACACTCATTGCCGAGCTTGATTTCTGGAATATAAAATCTCGAATCCTCTTAGAGAAAAATACCGATTCAGCCTCTACCGAGCTAGATGACCCAGAAGCCAACGCTGACCGACTTCATACCCTCTCCCAGATCGCCACAGGATCAGAGGGACTAATCATCACCTCACACTTCGACTCCCCTTGCCCAGATCCCAGTGCCATCACACTGCAGGATACCACTCTGAAAACTGGCTCAGAGCAAGATCCAGATCTGCTTATCAAACTATTAGAGAAAGCAGGCTTCGAACGCGTAGATCATATCCACAACCGTGGCCAATACGCACTCCGTGGTGGCATCCTAGACATCTACACCTGGCAGGCACCCTATCCCGTTAGAGTAGAATTTTTCGACACAGAAATAGATTCCATACGCGAGTTTGACCTCAACACCCAGACCTCGATCCGTAAGATAACCCAAGCATCACTCCATCTAACAGAACTAGAGGAAACTGCCACAGTAGCAGACTACATCGGTAAGGACGATCTTATTATCAGCCTTGATTCAGATGCCAAAGATACAGATTTCCCTCAGCACCTAAAACTCACCTCTGACCCTCTTGCGGAAATCCACATTCACCCCTCGCCACTCGGAGCCTTCGAGGCAGGAGACTTTGTCCTTCAGCAAAACAAGCGCCACGCCTTCACTAAACAGCTCGCAGAGTGGAATACAGATAACTGGAGCATCCACCTCATCTTCTCTAACAGCGGCGAGATAGAACGCTTCACCGAGCTCATGGGAGACTCCATCTTAAATGGAATAGAAACCTCCATCGGAGAACTTGCTCACGGATTCACCATCCCATCTGTTAGACTCGCAGTCATTTCATCAGCAGAGTTATTCGGCCGATATCAGACATCTAACAATCGCAAAAACACCCACCTCGAACACCAGCGCCGCGCGCGTGCTCAGACAGACATTTTAGACATCGAGAAAGGAGATCTCGTTGTCCACACAGAATACGGCATTGGTAGATTCCAAGACATCACTACTGATGACGATGGCACGGAAGAGATCAACATCCGCTATCGCGACCAAGCCATCCTATCCGTCCCCATCGACCAAGCTCACCTACTCGCAAAATACGTAGGCATGGGTGGCAAGAGCCCCGTCCTTTCCAAGCTAGGCGATGCCAAATGGGCTCGCGCCAGAAAGTCCGCAGAGAAATCCATCATGGACTACGCTGCCCAGCTACTCCGCCTCCAAGCCGAGCGACAAGTCAGAAAAGGCACCGGCCATCCGCCCGACACCAAGTGGATGTGGGAATTTGAAAACTCCTTCCGCTACACCGAGACCCCAGACCAGCTCACCGCCATCGAGGATGCCAAAGCAGACATGGAATGCCCCAAGCCGATGGACCGCCTCATCTGTGGTGACGTAGGGTTTGGCAAAACAGAAGTTGCCATCCGCGCAGCATTCAAAGCCGTCACCGGAGGCAAACAAGCCGCCATCCTCGTCCCCACCACCGTCCTAGCAGAGCAGCACTGGC
This sequence comes from uncultured Rubritalea sp., assembly GCA_937951395.1. GTDB lineage: Bacteria > Verrucomicrobiota > Verrucomicrobiia > Verrucomicrobiales > Akkermansiaceae > Rubritalea. The sequence goes on along the minus strand of CALFBV010000130.1, from coordinate 3,764 downwards.
GCACCTTCCGTGAGCGCATGAGCGACTACCCCATTCGCATCGAGTTGCTAAACCGTTTCCGCAAACCCAAAGAAGTCCGCTCCACCTTGAAGGGGCTTGCAGATGGATCAGTCGACATCGTCATTGGCACCCATCGCCTCGTTTCAAACGATGTCCATTTCCATGATCTCGGAGTCGCCATCGTAGATGAAGAGCAGCGCTTCGGAGTCAAGCATAAGGAAAAATTTAAAGAACTCTTCGCCGGCATCGACCTCCTCACCCTCTCCGCCACACCGATTCCCCGCACCCTTTACCTCTCACTCATGGGCACCCGAGACATGTCCACCATCGACACCGCACCTCCGAATAAAGTCCCCGTCCAGACCTCCATCTGCGGATACGATGAGCGCATCATCCGCACCGCCATCACCCGCGAGATGGACCGCGGTGGGCAGACCTTCTTTCTCCACAACCGCGTCCAGACCATCGAGACCATGCGGGATAAAATCCATGCACTCGTCCCAGATGCCAAGATCGTCATCGGTCACGGACAGATGGAAAAGGACGAGCTAGAGCAAGTCATGCGCACCTTCGTAAACGGAGACGCAGACATCCTCCTCGCCACCACCATCATCGAAAGCGGGATTGATATCCCAAACGCCAACACCATCATCATCGACCGCGCAGACCGCTTCGGCCTAGCAGACCTCTACCAGCTCCGCGGCCGTGTAGGCAGAGGCGCGCAGAAAGCCTACGCCATCCTCCTCATCCCCAGAGACCTCACCGTAGGAGGCGATGCCACCAAGCGCATCAATGCCATCAAACAATACACCGCCCTAGGCTCAGGCTTCAAAATAGCCATGCGCGACCTAGAGATCAGAGGCGCCGGCAACCTCCTCGGCACCAAACAATCCGGCCACATCTCCAGCGTAGGGTTCGACCTCTACTGCCAACTCCTCCGCCAGTCCATCGAGCGCCTAAAAGGCAACAAAAACGCCATCCGCATAGACGTCACCCTAAGAGCAGATTTCCTAAACTTCACCGAAAACATGAGCCACATCGATGTCGCACCTGGTCAGAAAAATTTAGATTGCTTCATCCCGGCGGCTTATATGACCGAACCCACCATGCGCATCCGAGCTTATAAGCAACTAGCCGAAGCCGCCTCCGACAAAGTCATCAATCAACTCAAAGAAAACTGGCAAGACCAATACGGAAAACTCCCCCGCCCCGCATTAAACCTCCTAGACTGCACCCTCCTCAAAATAGCCGCCGCCCGAGCCAACATCACCAGCATAGAAGTAAAATCCCAACGCCTCATGCTAACCAGAAACAACCAATACATCATGCTCTCGCAGACCAAGTTTCCTCGGCTGACACAATCTAATCCTAAGAAAAAACTAGTTGAGGCAATAGGGATGCTAAGAGCCATTTAAATGACTATCTAAAATTTTAAAGAGTATCATTTTAGCCCTCTAATTCCCCGCTAGAATAGCGTTCTTTAATTTCTAGGATTACTTTCACTCCGCTTTCCCATAACACCCTTCCGTCGATTCCACTGAGTTCTTTCTCCTCTTACCTTACTGCCTACGTGCTTTCTCTATGCAGATGAGAATGATGAGTGGAATAATGAAGAATGCTAGCCCCATGCCAGGGAGGAACCAGCTTGCTCCCGTGAGGCCTGTTTCTAGAACACTCTCTTCCGGGTCATCTGGATCATAATAGACCGCTACTTTTTTGCCTACTCGATAGCGCTTCACTATCTTTTTTGCTCTACCTCGGTTGCTAGTACTAACCTCGCTGGCGGTGACTTTATCATTCTCGTAAGTGTTACCTTTTACTTTGTATCGGTATGTTACGTCTGCTCCGTAGGTGGTACTATCGCTACCACTATTAACCGATATTTTACTGCTTAGAATCACCCCTTGCTCACTCGGCCAGCTCTCACTTTCCTTCGCAGTTTTTATATTAAGAACACCAAAGATCGTTAAACCTAGCCCAACGCAGAGGAAAAGCGACAAACCTATTCTGAATATCCAGATCCCACCCTTCATATCCTTAAAGTTCATACTAGAAGAATAAATAGGAACATCACTAGGGAGAACCGTTGGCTGAGCAGGAATCTCTTTTACCGTTTTTTCTACTGCTATAGAGCTCCCGTAAGCACTGCCATATGACTCCCCTGAAGCCACCTCAGGGACTACAGCTACTGCCGGTTTCAGCCATGCTTTGACTTTATGCTCTACCAGTTCGGTGACCTCGTGGTTTACCCAACTAAAAATCTTCAGTGGTTTCTCGCTGCCTTTATCGATGAGTTTCACAGAGTAGCGCTCTTCACCATTGCTATTACCATTAGATTTCACTTCTACTTTTTTGAAACTAGATTTCTGAATGGTCGTTTTGCTTTTACTCACACCGCTACGAAGTTTTTCTTTGACGATGACATCAGTTTTAAAGGTGTATTTTTCTGATGTCCCTAGCTTTGAGATTCCCAGAATGAACGTCACGAATGCACCCACAGCTACAAGCATACCCACCATTCCGAAAATGAGGTCACTGTTATCAGCGAAAAATCCTATCCAGATAAAAACGCTACTAAAAATCATCCTAAACAAGCCACCGAAAATCATCGTCTTGCCTATCGCTGATCCCCGTTTCTCGATGACAAATTCCTCACCCCCACCATCTAACAGAGAAACACTCACACCCTGCTTCTTAAACTCCTTCACACCCTTTTCTAACTCCCCACCCGCATCAGAACTAAAGTAAGCCGCCTCCATTTCCTCCTCCGTAGGTAGCCCACCCTGCTGCGCTAACCCCGCTAACATCTCACTCGCCAGCCAGCGCAGTTCATCCTCCTTGACCCCACTCGCCAGCTTGATATCCACTCCCTCGCGCGCCTTCACCAGCAGCCCGTAGTCCGGCTTACCATTCGTAGAAGAATTAGAATACAGACCCACTCCATGCACATTGCCACCTTCTAGTTTCTCGGTGGTTTCTTTTCTCAGAAATTTCTTCACCACACTCACCCCACCGTGACGTAACTTCACCTGATAGGATGTGTAACGCATCTTCATCCCTAAATAAAACACAGCACCTCCGATCAAAATGAAAATACTAAGAAAAACCACCGCACCAATAATTCCCCACAAAGAACCTTCAGATTTTTCTCCATTTCCAAATATAGACAACAACGTAACCGCAGAAATCATCAGTAACGGAATCCCTCCGAAAAAACATCCAAAAATCATCAGGAAGCCCACACCCTTCTTCGCTGGAATATCCCACTCCGTCGCCTGCCCACCACCTGAGTTATTTACCGTGATCTTACTTTTTGGTGGCTTCGTGTTCATTATGAACTAATTCATACAAACCACAGCTCACGTTGTCACCAATAAATCCAAATTACAGAGAGTCTACCACAGATTTTTTATCGGTAATTTTTCTGTCTAAAGGAGTGAGAGAGTTCATGATCCCTTCTGCTATTCCTCTAGCGGCTAGCATCTGATACCAAGCAGTATTACAACGTTTTCTTTCTGCCGTATTACTGATAAATCCGCACTCTACTAGCACTGCTGGGCAGTTGGTACTATTCAGCACCGCGTAACTCATCCCTTTCTTGATATAGCGATTCCTAGTTTTAACTAGTTTTACTAGCTCATTCTGGATTTTGAATGCGATTGGTTTTCCAGCGGGACTCGCATAGAATGTCTCCACCCCTTGAATCGAGGTCATCCGGTGTGCATTGAAATGGATACTTACGAAAATAGCGTTCTCATAACTAT
>CALFBV010000129.1 GCA_937951395.1 uncultured Rubritalea sp. | reverse complement strand
CAAGACTCGAAGATGCTAAGTCCTTGATGGAGAAGCTATCTGCCCAGAAGAAAAAAGATGAAGCAGAAGCCAAGAAAAGGGCCGCTGAAGAACTCAAAAAAATGGCCCAAGCTAAAAAAAATACCACAGGAGGTAAAAAAGTTGATGACACGACAATACGCGACAAACTCAACCTCAACAAAAAGCAAAACACAATCGATAGAATACCCCAATAGACACTATCACCTCTCACTAGATCAATTGCTAATGAGTAATGGTTAATGAGGGGAAAAGGGTTTGCATCTTACTCATCACTAGTTCACCATCTCCCCACTACTAATACTATGAGAACTGCTTCACAAAATCGTAACACAGCCGAGACCAAGATCCAGCTATCGCTAAATATCGATGGCTCTGGTAACTCTAACATCAACACAGGCGTCCCATTTTTCGATCACATGCTAACGCTATTTTCACGCCACAGCCTCATCGATCTCGATGTAAAAGTGGATGGTGACGTAGAGGTAGATTTCCATCACACTGTTGAAGACACAGGCATCGTCATCGGTGAATGCCTAAAGGAAGCTCTCGGAGATAAATCTGGAATCACCAGATACGGCACGGCCTATTTACCCATGGATGAGACACTCAGCCGAGTTGTCATCGACCTGTCTAACAGACCACACCTAGAATTCCGCCACCCTGATAATACACAGGATGCTCAGAACTTTCCGTTCTCACTCGTGGAAGAATTTTTCCGCGCTGTAACATCGAACCTACGTGCCAACATCCACGCAGAAATACTCTACGGTAAAGATGGTCACCACATAGCAGAGTCACTTTTCAAGGGACTAGCCAGAGCACTCAAGCAAGCCTGTGAAGTAGACCCGCGCGTCACCGGCATTCCTAGCACTAAAGAAATACTCTAAATTATTCCCCTCATGAAAGTAGGAATCATCGACTACGGTGCAGGGAATCTGCACAGCGTTCATAACGCATTCATCTCTATCGGAGCAGATGCTGCCATCATTAGTTCACCCAGTGAACTTAGCGACATCACCCACTTAGTACTTCCAGGGCAAGGTGAATTTGGTGACTGCTCAAGGAAACTCAAGGATGCAGGCATGTTTGACATCATCCGCAAGTGGATCAGTGATGACAAACCATTCCTCGGAATTTGCGTAGGCTATCAGCTCCTCTTCGAAGGCAGTGATGAATCACCAGATGCAGCAGGCCTAGGAATATTCAAAGGAACAGTCGTCAAATTCAAATCAGAGCCAGGGCTGAAAATCCCACATATGGGCTGGAACATCGTCCAACCCACTGAGCCAAATCACCCGATGTGGCAGGACCTCATCAAGCATGGCGAGTCACCCTATTTCTACTACGTTCACTCCTACTTCCCCGCTCCCGCTAATCCAGAGGAGGCTGCATGTACAACCACTCACGGCAGTCAAGTTTTCCACGGAGCCATCACTAAGGGTAAGCTTTTCGCCACCCAGTTCCACCCAGAGAAATCTCAGCACGCAGGTCTCCAGCTACTGAAAAATTTCTGCGCATTGAAATAAACTAATTTAGAGCCCGCAAATACTCAAAGCTGTAGATCCCAGTACTGTGACCATCTGCCCAGCCGAAACTGACTGCGTATCCTCCCACCACCTCCATCTTTACTAAATCAAAACTCTTTGATTTATAGTGCACTGGTGGCCTCACGACACGCCCCATCGCATCTGGCTCACCTTGACACGTAGCGCATGGGCAGCCTCGCCTCAAAGCCTCAAGCCCTAGATAAGTTTCTGTCCCATCCTGCCAAGCTATCGCCACCTCGCCATTGATTGATGCTATGTTGTCTATCCCTAATTGAGCCATACGTGGTATTACTTCATTTTTCCCTTTCACGCAATCGTAGTCATTCAAAATGACAAAAATCATCTTTGATTGAATAAATATGATTCGCTTACGTCAAACACACAGACAGACTAATTCACATCCAAAATGATCAAGCTAATGAAACTTTGACTTGCAAAATACTCGATATATATTAGTCTAAAATATATTTAACTAACCTAAATCAACCAAACCAACAATATAGAAAATAAATAACATCATGAAGAAAACACTACTATCAATCGTTGCCGCTGCTTCAGCACTCACATTCTCAAATTGCGCTAACCCATACGGACCTGGAGCAAACAATGCTCAGCGCGATACAGCTACAGGCGCAATCGGTGGAGCCTTACTCGGCGGAATCATCGGACACCAGTCTGGAAGAGGAATCGAAGGCGCAGCTCTCGGTGCAGCAGCAGGCGGAATCGGTGGCAACGCAGTCGGCAGAAACAAAGACAACCAATACTACCGCTAATCGCTAGCAACAAAGCAACTTTAACGTTGTAAAATTTCAGAGACTCTGTGAACTCACAGAGTCTCTTTTTTTTATCTATTTTTATTAAATACTCACCATGAATCTCATCTTCGACCTTGATGGCACTCTCATCAACTCACTCCCTGGAATAGCCGAATCGTTAAACCGATCTTTATCTCAATACGGCCTCGCAAGCCACAGTATTGAGCAAGTAGAAACATTCATAGGAGATGGATCACGCACTCTCTGTGAGCGCGCAGCTCCCTATGCAGATGAAGATAGAATCAATCAGTTAGACGCTGCATTTAAAGTCAACTATCAAGAACTCTGGAGATCTGGCACAGAAATCTATGCTGGAATATCAAAGCTATTAGAAGAGTTAGCCGCGGATAACGAGCTCAGCATTCTCTCTAACAAGCCCCACGGTTTCACCACAGAAATCATCACTAACCTCTTTCCAACAGTCCCCTTCCATACTGTCCTAGGTCAACGTGAAGGCATTTCCAAAAAGCCAGACCCCTCAGGCATCCACGAAATCCTCAAGCTCGCATACCAAGCTAATGCGCCCACCTATTTAATAGGAGACTCCACCGTAGATCTCACTACCGCTAAAAATGCTGGCATCAAATCCATCGCAGTAACTTGGGGATTCGAGCCACTTTCAGACCTCGCAGAACTCTCCCCAGATCACATCGTCCACACCGTAGAAGAGCTTAAAAAACTCACCTCTAATCTCTAAGTCCATGTATAAAGAAACCGCAAGCGACACCGATAAAATGCCAAAAGGCATTCCCTACATCATAGGTAATGAAGCTGCTGAAAGATTTTCATTCTATGGGATGAAGGCAGCACTAGTAATTTTCATGACCCAGTATCTGCATCTAATGGGAGATACAGTCACAGATTCCATGTCAAAAGCCAAGGCATCGGAATACATGCACCTATTTGTATTTGCGGTATACCTCACCCCCATAGCAGGAGCCATAATCAGTGATCGATTCTGGGGGAAATATAAAACCATCATCTGTCTTTCCATCGTTTACTGTCTCGGCCATGCCGCCCTTGCATTTATGGGAGTCACTGGGCCAGCAGCCATTTGGTTACTCGCAGGACTCGGTCTTATTTCAATAGGGGCTGGGGGCATCAAGCCCTGCGTATCAGCACACGTCGGTGACCAGTTTGGAGAAAACAACAAGCATATGCTGCCAAACATCTTCAATTGGTTTTATTTCTCTATCAACCTAGGAGCTGCTATTTCTAACATGATGATCCCGTGGCTACTAGAATGGTTTGGACCCCACTGGGCATTCGGAGTTCCGGGTATTTTGATGGCTCTAGCTACATTCTTATTCTGGTTGGGAAGAAAAGAATTCATCCATATCCCTGCCGCGGGTAAATCATTCACCAATGAAATCTTCACCGAAGCAGGGCTGAAACTACTCCTTAAGCTAGTCGGTATCTTTTCATTTGTCGCCATCTTCTGGTCACTCTTTGACCAAACTGCATCCACTTGGGTGCTTCAAGCTCAAGACATGAATCTAAATCTGTTAGGCTTCGACCTACTCCCATCACAGATTCAAACAGCAAACCCCTTCTTTATACTCATCCTGATTCCTATCTTCACCTGTCTGATCTATCCCGCTGTGGAAAAAATAGTTCCATTCACACCGTTGCGCAAAATAGGGACAGGTCTTTTTCTAACAGTCGTAGCGTTTTCCATTAGTGGCTTCATTCAAGAATGGATTGATGCGGGGCAGAAGCCGCATGTTATTTGGCAAATTTTCGCCTATCTCTTACTTACCTCAGCAGAGATCATGATCTCTATTGTGTGCCTAGAATTCGCATACACCCAATCTCCTAAGAGCATGAAGTCCATGGTAATGGCTCTCTTCCTACTCTCAGTGGCAGCAGGTAACCTCTTCACCTCTGCAGTCAATTCATACATTCAAGTCGACAGCCCGCTTAGCAAAGAAGTTTCAGATGCACTGGCAGAACTTGAAACATCAAAGCCTACCACATCATCACATTACCAAGACTGGAACATGAAGTCCTATAACGGCTATGATGAGAAGCCAGACACTGCCGATGACATAACCATCCATTTCACAAATAAAGCTGTCATCAAAAAACGTGACACTCCTGCTGACACCACACTTCTCTTAGCAGCAGAAATCATTCAGAAATACGCTATAGATACGGATAGAAAATTCCCTCTCACAGAAAAGGGTCAGCAGCTGATCGATAAAATTAGAGACCCATGGGACCAAAAACTAACCTATAGAGTCATCAACAGCACAACTTGTCGAATCAGCTCATCAGGCCCAGATAAGACTCCACTCACCCCATGGGATAACTCACTCACCATAAACCTAAAAAATAATGATCCGGATAAAAAATCAGAAGAAACAACATGGCTGGAAAGACGCAAAGAAGAGCTAGCTGTAACAGATGATGACGATCACACTTACTACGACAATAAGGACTTCGAACACACCTATTCTGCTGGAGGTCTATACAAACTAGAGGGAGCCAGCTATTTCTGGTTCTTTACGGGGCTAATGCTAGTTACCGCTACTATTTTCATTCCATACGCCATTCTTTATAAAACAACACCGAAAACTAATGCTAGAAGATGATTTCAACGATGTCCTAGGAAAAGCGATCCGTGGACTAAGCTACGATGTTTCGAAACTGAATCTCGAGCCAGCTAAACTACAAGCATGCCTCAATGGTGAATTCGATGCCGAGATCATTCAAGCACTCGCGCCTGAATTAAATCTAAATACTGAGCGCTTACTCAATTTACCAAACTACAAGCCAGAAGTAAGGATTCCTGATGGGATCAAAACGTTCGTCTCCCCCTTCGGGCATCTAGGCGTCAATGCCTTCATTGTAGAAAATGCGTCTCACATCCTCATCTTCGACACCGGCACCAATGCCCAGGAATGCATCGACTACGTTTCACAGTTCCCAGAAAAAGAGAAACACCTCTTTATCACTCATCGCCACGCAGACCATACAGCATGTGAGGCAGAGCTACGCCCTTATGTAAATACTAGCCATCTACTAAAGCCAGGAACGAAGCTGGAATTTGGAAACCTTACCCTCAGCACACTAGATGTAGCGGGACATATGATCCCTGCATCCGCCTACTTCATTAACGGTCTAGAAACTCCCCTCTGCATCACTGGAGATGCCATCTTCGCCGGATCAGCAGGTGGAGTTAGCAACCAGAACTACCAGCTAGCTCAAACCAATATCTGCAAAAATCTACTCACCCTCCCTACGGAAACCATCCTCCTCACTGGCCACGGACCTACCACTAGTGTAGGTCTAGAACTCAATCACAACCCCTTCTTCTAAGTCACCCCATAATCACGTATCCACCATTTTACCATCATCTCTCACTGACCATAAACACCCTTCTGCAGACCCCTCAGCACATGGATCGCCTCGCCTTCCACCTCCTCCACACCCTTCATTTTACGGGCACCAGTCCTCCTCTTAGCACCAAAGTGCTCTCGGCTATGATCAAACACATCATTCACAAACTTCTTGCTCCCTATCACCGCCCCAGCAGTAAAATACCGAACCCTGCACCGCAACATTTGCCCCTTACTCAGACGACCTCCTTTACCTAACAACTTCTCCACTGCTCCTGCGCTCAGCCCTTTTCGTATCACCTTACCCTCTTCGTCCAGTCTCTCCTCACCATCCTCAAACATCACCACACGGTACAACTCCATCCCACTCAAGCCTCCCAACTTCTTAGCATCCAAACTAGAGTCCTCCCTGCGCCTAACCCTCCGTAGACCAGTATCAGATTTCGTCTTCCCAGTCTCCTTTCTAGCATCATAAGCCACCATCCCATCCGTGATTTGACTCAGCATAACTCCCCATCAGCTCATCTATCCCAGCCTGAGCCAGCTCCCCACCAGCTACCGCCTCAGCGTAGCCACACCAGCGGTAATCCTTCGGATCACTCACCATTCCTGCTCTCACCGGATTCAAGTCTATATAAGCAGCCATCGTTCTCGCAGCCACACCATCCTGCACCAGCACGCTAGTGAACCTACTCTCCCACAGCGTTCCCACACGCCCATGTCTTTTATTGAACCAACAGCTAAATCTCCACTTCAGCATCTTCATAAACTCACTCAGATCAGCCATTCTATCTGTGAACTTCTCTCGCATCAGTCTCGCAGCCTTCGTCGCATGATTTGTCCGGTATTTCTTAAATTTCCTCTCAACATCCTTCACAAACACCTGACTATAAACTCCACGCATCCGCTCCAGAATCTGCGCCTCCTGGATATCCCGCGCACACTCAGGCGGCACCTTCACCAGGATATGGAAATGATTCGACATCACACAGTACGACAACACCTGAACTCCACAAAATTTCTCATACCTCCGCATCATCTGCACAAACACCTCCCGCTCCTCATCCCCAAACTTAAAATCCCGATCCACACAGCGCGAAACGCAATGATAAATAGCAGACTTTTCCTCCCTAAAAGGAGACAAAATAGTTTCACGTCGCTTTCTCATAAGATACTTGTAATAAACATATAATTGGGTGTCAATAGCCTTTTCAACTACGTGCCTGGCTACTTGTATTACATGCGACAATAATTTAAAATATGTCTTCATCTCAACTCCTTCTTTTATATCTGTTTTGTGCTCGCAAGAAATTATCATGAGCAAAAGAAATATCATATAGAGAGATAGTTTCATATATTATTGTTCTGCTTCGATTGCTGCCCCTAGTTCTGCTGGTGTCGCACCTACAGGCACGTTTGTTGCTCGTCAATCATCGCTCTCCCCATAGGGTAGCTATGCTATGACGTTCGGCTAAAAACACTAACTACAAAGTAATACTCATATTATAATAGCAAGATCACATTAATTATTTACGATCTTATCAACATGAAAAAACTATTCCTAGGAATCAAAGGGCATATCGTATGCCTTAACAAACAAACAGGTAGAGAACTATGGAGAAAGAAGCTTCGATCTTCTAATCTTACGAACATGGTATTTGATGGCGATTCACTTCACGCTTACTGTCGTGGTCATATATTCTCACTTAACCCTAATACTGGCGATATATTATGGGAGAACGAATTACATGGATTAGGATATGGTTACTGCATGATAGCGTCTGAAGATTCCAATAATAAATCACAAGCGGTAAGTGCTGCTCAAGCTCAGCAAGCAACAGCAGGTCTCATTACGGCTAGCTCAGCAGGTGCAGCAGCAAGTAGCT
>CALFBV010000128.1 GCA_937951395.1 uncultured Rubritalea sp. | reverse complement strand
TCACCACCCTACACCCGCCTCTGAACTGAGGACTTTTCTTGAACGACTTGAGAACAAAATTCTCTCCATCTTCCAGAGCCACAGTATAGATAGGCACTCTCACGATAGATCTCTCCACATCCTGTTCCAGCCCCGCTATACTACTAAATTTCACTGGCTGAGGACCATGGAGCCACATCACAGCAGAGCCCTTCTCACCTTCTGACCTAGCCGCAGCTAATGCCTGCCTGAGAGCCGCTACATTATCGATGCCACCTATAAACTCAACACCTTCAAGATCTCTCGCTGAACTGCATGGGATCACCTCATCGCTAGCCACTAGCACGCTAAAGTCATCACCACCCTGCTCTAACATTTTCACCAGAGTAGGCTTCCACTTCGCCATGCATTCAGAACCATCTATCACCACTATGAGCTTCACCAAAGGATGAGAAGACACCTGCTTCACACCACTCCTACGGATAAGATACTTGTCCTCACCTTCGTGAAATATGTCCCTCGTCCACACCGCTCCGCTAAGAGAATCAGATACATCCTTCCAAGTGACGCGCTCCTGCTTCAGTTTCGCATTTTCCAGCGAATAGATAAGAGCTGAATGGTCACCAGTTTCCTGGATCTCAGCATTTGGCGAGCGGATAGACATCGCAGACTGCGCATAGACCTCATGCTTGAAGCCCTTGTTTATCTTAAAGTTTCGCTCAGAGATATACGGGTAATACACATTCCCCTCCTGATGTCCCTCATGACTGTGAAGAGGAAAAGTAATCCCTATCTTAGTCTTCATCACCCCACCACTACGAGGCACCGGGAAGCACTGCAGCATGACCCTATCAGGCCCACTCACATTCACCAGCACCGGGTCTCTGCGTTGCACCACCGCTATTTTCTTATACGCGGCCTTCACCTTACTCACCGTATTAAATGCCGCAGGTCGCTCCTCGCCATCCACCCAGAGCGTCAGTTTAGACACCACCGCACCATGAGGAAGCGCTATCTGCATCCGCGCTTCCTTCTCTGTCATCGAGTCATTTTTGAATTCTAAAATCCACTCCGTATACCCCAGCTTACTCGCCCCATCCAGATGCATATCCAGCCGCGAGCTATGCAGTGATAAGCCCTTCACACACCCCGCCACAGCATCCCCACCATGATCATTATCCCACTCCAGATCCCACTCACTAAATCTCATCCCTCTTCGTGCTATAGCCGGGGGCTCTATCGTGTTGAATGCCACTCCTGTGACCCGATAGTAAGCCTCACGTGCTTGCTCACTCGTCATCCTTTTTTCTCTATTACCTACCAGAAATCCACGCACCCATGTAGCAGGATTAGAAGCAGATCTATATAGTCCCGTCCTTCTACCACCTCCATAACAGCATTCTAGTAGCACCTCTTCACCACCATATCTACGCATCATCTTCACACCCTCGGCCTGAGTCTCAGCATCCTCAGAAGCCAACATTGGCATGACTTCTTGCGTAATATAGCTAGGTAACTCTATCACCAACAGAGTCAAAAAACCCGCTAGCGCACCATATTTCATATACTTCTGAGCCTGCTCACATGACCTCCCGACCACAGACAGCTTGAAATCTGACCAAGATCTAACCAAAAACATCAAACTCAGCAACGGACTCAGAACCAGAAACCCAACCAAGAAAATCACCCCAATGGCAGCCACAGGGTATGTAGGAATAAAAATCACCGCATAATAAATGACAGTAGGTAAAGCAAAGCCTAACAAACCAGCCACCACATAGGGAAATTTTCCACCCTCATAATCATCCGCATTTCTGAGCCAATGGCGGCCTAGCAATAACGACACTGGCACTAGAATGAGTAAAACCGCATGCACCCAAGTAGGCATAGGATTAAAAAACACATCCGAGCACCACCCGCCTAGCAGCTCACCAAAAACAGCGAGCAATGGCACAAAAACCCCAAACAAACAAAACCAAAAACCACCCCCAACAGCCTTCACCTTTTTAGCCACAGGGTAATAATCTGCTCGATTAGGAAAAGCAGCATACGCCCCCGCCACTGTCAAAACATCCTCTTTCACCTCACCACTATAGCTTGTAGTATCATCATCCATCTTCCCCATCCCCTGCAGCACACTCTCCACATCACCAGAACCTATCTTATGAATCCCCTTCTCATACAGCTCCTCCTCAGTATGCGCCTTCAGATCTGTTAACAAATCTTGGTAAGCATCACTCCTAGGATCAGCCGTCTTCCCATTACCATCGACACTCGCGGGCAACAACCGCTCCACCTGTGCGTGTAACTTTTCCTTCGCTTCATTTGTCCATTCCATCATGATTTATTTCTGTTGAATTATTGAATTTTAAAATTCTGTTAGATTATATTTAATTAGTTTTTAGCCCGCTTCACATGAGCACTCACTGAATCTATGTGCGCCACACCGTCCACCATTTTAGAAAAATACTGATGCATGTGAGACAGCTGCTTCTCCCCTTCCTTAGTCAGTAAATAATATTTTCTAGCGGGGCCCTCATGACTCTCCTGCAGCCGTGAACTTAGTAAGCCCTGAGCCTTCAGCCGCGAGAGCAATGGATAGATCGTCCCCTCAGCCACCTGTAGACCAGGCAGCGAAGTGATCGCCTTCACCAGCGCGTAGCCATACAGCTCATCGTTCTCCAGCGTAGCTAGGATGCAATACTCGATCGTCCCCTTCCGCACCTGCTTCGCCCAGTTATCAAAAAATTCTGCCATCAGTTCGTTGTTATCTTTCTGAAATATCTTACCCCATTAGTCTCCTACATTCATCCCACCACTTCATCACCTATTAACTCAATAGACACACCATTACCACAACCGTTCAAAAAACGCTACCTTTTTATACAAGATAGCAATTTTAAGATTTTCTAAAAAGAGATAATTACTCATATAACGCTTATAAAACATAACAATTTCATGGATAAAATAGGAATAACAGAAGAAAGTAATAATTAGAAATAGCCTTAGCTATAGCAGAAACCTTACCTCCAGAACAAAAGCTTATCTCTAAAGATCGTGGACCGTTCACGGTCACTCCCTATGCTAGCAGGCCTCAGCTCAAAGGAGATCCAACCAGTGGCGAAACTCCGAGAAAATGAAGGGTCTTAGCAAAAAAATGGTGGGGCAGATGTTAGATAATTACAAGAAAATCAAAGTTGAAGACAGTATTTGCATCGGTTATCAGGAAGACAAAATGGTCATTAAAGGATTTCAAGTGAAGAGCATGATTGGCTGAGGCGGAGTCAGTACTCATACTCCCAAAAACGAATTACTTCTCATTTAGATTTCTCACAAAATTTGTGACTTCTTTCACTAAATTTTCCACCAGTGAGAGATCTTGGCTCAGGTAAGAAGGGAGTTGTTTCCTTCTGTCTCCATCGGCTTCTTTGAGCACGTAGTTCATGCCTTTGATGATGTGAAGCTTGCTGTTTTTTGCAGCCTCGTGGAGTAGCCTCGCGTCTTGCTCTTTGATTTGTAGATCTGTGGCACCCTGGATGATCAGCACTGGCATTTCCAGTTTTGCTATCTCCTCTGCAGGATCTATCGCAAACCAAGAAATAAGATAAGGCTGCACACTGGGCCTAAACAGGCTGTACATAGTTAAATGAACCTCACCTACAAGCTGACCTTTTTCTAGTTGATCAATTACTCCATTTGCTAACTTTACACCCGCTTCTGGCATATTCACTTTTAGTTGTTCTTTTAAAAGATCCGCCGCTGGTCTGCCTGCACCAGCCAATGACACTACTCCTATTACCGATGGATGCTTCGCCGCCATACTCGCCACCAGCGCACCCTCACTATGACCTACTAGGATCACTTCTTTATACCCCTGCTTGACTAATAAATCTATCCAACTCGTGATATCATCCACATAAGTCTGGAAGCGGAGATCCTTTTCTTTTAGCCCTGCCTCTTTACTCGCCGCTACACCGCGCTTATCCACTCTCAATGTCGAAACGCCGCTCCGCGTGATTGCATGCGCTACATACTTCAGCGAGTTATTCTTCATCATAGGCAAGCTATTCCCATCTCTATCAGTAGGACCAGATCCAGATATCAGCAATGCTACTCTATGCTCAATAACCTTAACTCCAGCAGCTTTAGTCAAACTTCCCTTAAGTGTTTTTCCTTCTACTAAGAGAGAGACCGCTTGATCCTTTATTTCTGTTTGAGTCTCCTGCGCTCGGAGAAACGGCATGAAGAGAAAAGTGATGATGACTGACGTTGAAATTTTCATGTAGCTCCAGATTAAAGGCACCCTTAAAAACATCAAGTAACTAGCTAGATTATTGCATTATAAATCGTTAACCAAAATTCTATAACAAGCAGCCACAGCTCAGTTTCATCAGCTCCTGACATAACTATTCCATTT
>CALFBV010000127.1 GCA_937951395.1 uncultured Rubritalea sp. | reverse complement strand
GCAGTACCTAAGCGTAGAACATCAAAGATGAAGCAGAAGATGCGTCGCGGCGCAAACCGCTGGAGAGCACCTTTACTAAAAACTTGCCCTGAGTGCGAGAGCCGTGTTCCTGGACACATAGCTTGTCCATCTTGCGGATATTACCGTGAGCGTCAGATTCTTGACGTGGATTCTCTATAAAGCTTGCACTTCGCCCGCCCGCAGGGTGTGTATACAAGTGCAACACTTCAATCATTTTTAATTAACGTAGCGATGGCTTAAATCTGTCGCGCGTTTTTTTGTGTTTATATTTCCCGAATTACCAGTTTAACTAATCGTATGAAAATAGCCGTAGATGCCATGGGTGGGGACAATGCTCCCTTAGTGAATGTAGTGGGAGCGCGTGAGGCGCTAGCCCTGTATCCTAATATTGAAATGATTTACTTAGTAGGCGATAAGGACATCATCGCTAAAGAATGTGCTGAGCAGAATCTCAACGACAAACGCATAGAGATAGTCCATGCTTCTCAAGTGGTGGAAATGCACGAGAGTGGGGCTAAGACTCTGCGCAGCAAGCGTGACTCATCCATAGCGGTAGCCACTGCACTGGTGAAAGCTGGTGACGCAGATGCAGTAGTGAGCGCTGGAAATACTGGTGCTGCAGTAGCGAACGCCACTCTAAGGCTCCGCACTCTCAAAGGGATCGAGCGGGCGGGAATCGCATCTCCATTACCAAACGAGTTCGGTGTTTGTAATCTCCTAGACGCAGGTGCTAATCCAGAGGCTAAGCCTGAGCATCTCGTAGGCTATGCCGTGATGGGTGCCATGTATTCTAAGCACGTTTTAGGTGTTGCTCATCCCATCGTAGGTCTGATGTCAAATGGTGAGGAAGATGAGAAGGGGACTGCTTTTACTAAGGAGACTTTCGCGCTACTAAAGAAGATGGAAGATGGTGGGTGTGCTCCATTTAAATTCCTAGGAAACATTGAAGGTAGTGATCTTTACGAGACTCAGGTCGATGTGGCTCTGACTGATGGATTCACTGGAAATATCATTTTAAAAAGCTGTGAGGCGACTGCTAAGGCGATGTCGAAATGGCTGAAACTAGAATTCAAACGCAAGCCAATGCGCGTGCTAGGTGCGGCAATGGCGAGCGGTGCATTCAAGGCTGTGAAGCGCCGTAGCTCATACGAATACTACGGTGGAAGCCCGCTTTTAGGTATTAATGGAGTGGTTATCATTTCACACGGTGGCTCATCTGCTCTAGCGATGCAGAATGCCATCCGTGGAGCCATGGAGGCTGTAGAGCAAAATGTGAATCCTCATATCGAGGAGGTTATGGAGCAGCTTCAGGCTGAAGCATCTTCTGGATCAGAGTAGTGTTTAGCTAGAGGTGTGTTTTATCTCTAATTTCTCCAATGTGTCTGCGCAAGATGCTCCCTCGGTATATGTCTCTAAGACGTGGAACTGATGCCCCATGCTGGTAGGATGCGTGAGGGTTTGGAATTGTCTGATGAGCTTGAAGTTCTCTGGGCTTAAATTTTCCTCAAGGCTCAGTAGCCATTCTTTAGCATGGGTGGTGAGGTAGTGAGATTGAGATGAGAAATGGATGAGTTTGTGCCCTAGCTGGAGGTAAGTTTTTGCGAGTTGAGTGAGGTCCACATGTGCGGTGATGTCTTTTTGTCCTGGGAGTAGCAGTGGCTCTTCATCAGCCTGATGCTGGTGGTAGCACCTCAGCGTGCCAGTGCTGCGGGATGCGGCGTAGTAAGAGCTGTGAGTGTGTCCGTAGTCGATGGTGATGGTGTGGAAGTTGTCTAGCATTCCGCCGAGTTTGGTAATGTAATCATCGAGCCCTGGTCGGTATTCAGTTTGGTAGCCATCGGGGAGATCTTTGGTCAGGCTCGTTAGGGGTAAGTTTCTGGTGAATTCAGCTACCTCAGGGGTAAGTTTTTTGCAGAGGGTGAAGTCTAGTTTTTCGTTCGTGATGGTGACGTTTCTTTCATGCCAGATGCCGTTGTCGAGCTGGAGTAAATGAACGGGAAAGGCATCGATGAGTTCATTACTGAGGATGAGGCCTTGCTTCTCAGAAACTTCTTTTGAGTTTGTATGGAGGGAGATTTTCTCTCTATGGGCGCTCAAGGTCTGCGCTTGAATGTCTCTCACAGAATCTAGATGCTCGATGATGTGATAACGAATGTTAGTGTAGATATGTGGAAATGTCTGCTGAAGTGCGTCTAGTATATCCAGCGCGAGTTGGCCATTATTGGCTCCCATTTCTATGAGATGATAGTTCTTCGGTGAGCCTATTCCCAGCCAAAGCTTATGGATACGGTGTGCCAGGATGGTCCCGAAGCAGCTGCCCACGCTGACGCTGGTGAAGAAGTCCCCAGCCTTACCTACGTTCTCGTGGCCCTTGGTATAGTAGCCCCATTCTGGGTGGTAGAGCGCGTGGTGCATATATTCCGCGAAAGAAATGTCACCAACTTCGCTTATCCTTTGATGTAGAAAACTTTCTAATCCAAGGGTTGCGTCATGGGCGTTCTGAGGGTATGTATGTTGTTGATCAGTGGGCATGGGCTGTCTGCTTAAAAATTATAGAAATCATGAGCTGGAAGAAGTTTAACTCTAGGAGGAAAGTGCGCAAGAAGTCAATTTTCAGGCGCAAGTGGTTTATTATGTTTTTTGGTGCAGGATTCATCTGCTGTGTGGTCGTAGTGTTGGTAGCTTGGATGTGGTCTGCTAAATATAGAGATAGGGCTGGGGGTTATGACTTGAAATTAGTCAATGAAATACAGATTCCTAATAAGATCTATGATCGAGAGCAAAACGAGGTTGGCAGAATATTTAATGAAAACCGAGATCCTATTCCGGTGGGAGATGTGCCACAGTTGTTTATCGACACATTGATCGCTGCGGAGGACGCGCGTTTTTTCAGTCATAATGGATATGATCTAAAAGGAATCACCCGCGTGGTGCTCCAGGAATTCCAGGGTGGTAGTGTCTCAGGTGGTGCTAGTACGCTCACACAGCAGCTAGCAAGAAATGCCTACTACCTGCAGGATGAACGTAAGCAGAGAAAAGAGAGTACTTATGAACGAAAGCTAGTGGAGATCTTCTTGGCGATCCGTCTTGAAGAGATGTATACTAAGCAAGATATCCTAGAGTTTTACATGAACAGGGTCAACTTTGGTGGAGGCTTCTACGGCATTCGTTCAGCGTCCCTCGGATTCTTCGGCAAGGAGCCTAAGGATCTAGAGATCCACGAGTGTGCATCACTAGTGGGTGCGATCCGTAACCCTGCTCACTACTCGCCATCAAGCATAAATAAAAATACTGAAGGCAAGCGAGTGCAAGGCTACGAAAATAAAAGAGTAAGAGACCGCGTACTCGTCAGAATGGCTGTGGAAGGCATGATCAGTGAGCAGGAGCGGGACGAATACATGGAGCGGCCACTCGTTCTAAATCCAGATCCTATTCAGCGTGGAACATCGCATTTTCATGATCGCGTAGCGGAGAAGTTCGAGCAGATTCTGGGTGAAAAAGAGATTTCTGAAACTGAGAAAGCTAAGGGAGGATACAAGATCTTCACCACGATCGATAAAGATGTGCAAGAGATGCTGGAGCGAGACTTAAAAAAGAAGCTGATGAGTGTAGAGGGACGTGACGACTATAGTCACCCCAAGTATAAAGACTACGTGAGATCAGAAGATTCTAAGCCGGCCTATCTTCAGGGATCAGGGATGATGATGAATAACGAGACCGGAGAGGTCATCGCCTACGTGGGTGGAAGAGACTTCGTGCATTCTCAGTACGACTTTATTGAGTCTGGTAGGAAGCCTCTAGGTACAGCATTTTTTCCATTCATCTACGCCTCAGCGCTAGAGAATGGGATGAATAGTTCCACCCAACTCATCGATGAGGCGATGGATAACAGGCAGGTAATGATCGATGGTGTGGAAGGGATTCTTGGAGAGTGGGGACATGAAGTGGCCTCGCCGAAATACGAAGGCTACATCCCGATGAGGCGCGCTCTCGCAGCTTCGAAGATAGCTGCTACTGTTAGGCTTGGTCGCAAGATAGGACTAGAAGGAGTGTGGCAGACATCAGAGAAATTTGGACTCAGAAAGCCAGAAGGCAGGCTGCTAAATAGAACGCTGTTAGGCTCGGAGGATGCTTCTATCACCGAATTAGTGAAAGCGTATTCAGCATTCCCCAACGGCGGTGAAATGGTGAAAGATCTCGTCTGGATTAGCCATATCGAAGATGGTTCTGGGAAAGTAGTTTATAAATGGAACAAGATAGTAGATGTCAAGACTGAGCGCGTGATGAAGGACTCTACAGCATTTCTAGTGAATAAAATGCTAGAAGATGCTCTAAAAAATGGCAGTGGTAGTGATGTTTTCAACGCTGCAAAAATGAAAAATTTCAATGGGGGGGGTAAAACGGGCACCACGAGTGATTTTAGTAATCACTGGTTCGTAGGTTATGACGGTAATGTGACCTGTGCGCTTTGGTCTGGATTCTATGATGGTGTGAGAGAGGAGATCTATCCAGATGCATTTAGCAAGGAGACAGTCATGCCTATCTGGGTGGAGGTGATGCGTAAAGCAGGGCAGAAACTGGGAGGTAAACAGATAAGGAAGCCTGACGATGTAATAAAGATGAGAATTTGTAGCCACTCAGGTAAACGAGAGTCTAAAGCTTGTGAGGAGCATTTCCACAACATCGTAACCGGTAAGAGTAGCTACAAAAGCACCGCTTATGAAGAGTATTTCCACGTAGACAAGCGCCCTAAAGGGATGTGTCCGGTACATGGTGCGAGCCTGGGTGATTTTCATGGAGATTATCAAGCTGGTTATTCAACACTCAGTCCTATTGAAAGGCTTAATATGGTGCCAATTAAACCAAAGGAACCTACTCTGGTAGGTGAGGATCCTTATAATTCTCTTACTCCTGTGTATGCAGCTCGACATAAAAGTATCTACCGTGCTGGACGTGGACTAGGATCTATGGATTTTGATTTCCTAGGAGAGCAGAATAGCGTGTCTGAAATAGAAATGCTGAAGCCGCCTAGAATGACGATCACAGACTAGTTTTATGATCACCACTTTTATCTCTATTTGCGAGCTAACTGCTTGCCTTCCCATGCTAGATGGCTAGTCTGTTGCCCGTGACTAAAGAAAGCATAGAACCGAAAAACCTAGCAGCAAATAGATCTGGTTATGTTTGTCCATTCTGCAGAATAATATTTTCACTTCCTCATGAACTGGGAGGAAATGGAGCGTCCTGCCCTGGCTGTGAGCACTTGCTTACAATTCCCACACGTGATGATGGAGTCTCGGCGATATGCGACTCAAGCTCTAAGTATAAAAAGGCAATTGTTCAGCAAGAACATCGTGAAATGGTAAGGCACCATAAAATATTAGCAGAGGGTGAGCACCATGAATGGGCAGATGCGCAGGACGAGCATTCGGGTAAAGGGTTAAAGCTAGTGATCTCGATAGCGTTGATGTCATTATTATTGATTGGAGGCTTAGGCTATTGGTTCCTCTTTGGAAGTGCAGACCTTACTAAGCCCATCGTGGCGACAGACATAATGGATGATGATAGGTCCGAAACGAAAATAGAGCCTGAGGATGAGGTAGAAAAGGGAGAGGGAATTTACGTTTATAATAGTAAAAACAAAGAGCAGGTGGAGCAATTGAAGGAATTCCTAACTGGGATGTATGCCGCCAAGACGGTTGATGAACTATTACTTTATGTCCGCCCAAGTGAGAACATCAAAGAAAAAATGGTCAAGTTCTACAAAGGCAATACCCTAAACCAGTCTCCTTTTAAAGAGATTGATCTTGCAGTAAATACGCCTGATCTACCACATTTCTTATCATTTAGATGCCAAACTCAAGACTATAATAATCACTTTGGTTTTCTTAAATATTCGAGAGAAGAAATTCTCCTAGATTGGGAGAGCTACGTCGCATTCTCAGACATGGGCTGGTCTGAGTTAGCAGAGAATAAGCCAACTGACGCTGTAAGAGTAAGAGTCACTGCCAAGCGCGCTTTCTATTACAATGACGAATTCACCGATGAGCGTAAATGGCAATCGGTCTCGCTCGTTAGCCCTAATGAAGCAGATGCAATATATGGCTACGTAGAGAAAGGCTCCGCCACTGAACATTTGTTGTTCAACTTTGGCAACAGCGATAACCGAAAAGTTGTTCTCGATGTTTATTTCCCTGAAAATGCTAAAAAAGGTAATCAAGTTTTCATCGGGTCCGTAGTGACTAATGGCTGGATAATAAAAGATAAAGAATAGTATGTCTAAAGACAAAATAACTAGCACCTATGATAAGGCGCTCAGGATCAATTTAGATCCCGCAAAGTACGGAACATTTGCAGAAATAGGCGCGGGTCAAGGCGTAGCAGACTGGTTCTTCCGAGCATCAGCTACTGCTGGCACAGTAGCTAAAACCATCTCAGCTTATGACATGACAATGAGCGATGAAATCTACGGAAAATGCTGTAGATACGTCTCTCGTGAACGCGTGAAGTCCATGCTAGATCACGAATATAACCTGCTTGAAGAACGCCTTTCTGAAAGCCGAGGAGACACCTCTAACTTTTTTTCCTACTGTAACACAGTGCGCGCCAGAGGATATAAAGACACAGGCGAATGCCACGGATGGATGGGTATCAGGCTTCAACTAAAACCCTTTGGTCCACCATGTGATATTCTTTGTCATGTAAGATTACTGGATAAGGAAAACGTGGACCAGATGTCAGCCCTTGGCATCTTTGGTGTGAATCTTATCTATGCAGCATTTTACCATAGAGATAATCTAGAGGACCTAGTGGAATCCCTCATGGATGGGCTGGATAGAAATAACATCGAGGTGGATGTTCTTAAGTTTTTAGGTGAAGAATTTAAATTTGTGGATAATCGTTTATGCTCACTTCAGCTCGTGCAGAGTGGTTTAACAGATGCAGCCATGTTTACACCAGATGGCGAAGTAGTGCAGCCTGCAGAAGTCCTCTATAAGAGACCAATAGCACTCCTCAGAGGTAGTTTTGATCCCGTCACTAATCTCCATCTAGACATGATGGACCAGACGAAGAAAACATTCTTCGAGCAGCTAGATGAAAAGCAACAAGAGCGCTACATGGGAATCTGTGAAATCTCCACAAATAACCTGCTCAGAGGAAGTGCTATTGACCACGTGAATTTCTTAGACCGTGCAGATGCACTCCAGGCATTAGGTAAAACCGTTCTTATATCGCGCTGTCCAGAGTTCCATAAGATAGCATCCTATCTAAGTCGCTACACCAATCAGCCCATCGCTATCTCTCTTAGCATCGGGCTCTTAAACGAACTGTTCAAAGAGAAGTGGTCTGAGAATCTAGCGGGAGGTATTTTAGAATCCTTCGGAAGGTTATTTAAGAATCAGCTCAGCCTCTTCGTCTACCCGTGGAAGAACCGTAAGACTGGTGAGCTAGTAGATACAGAAGTCTTCCGCGTTGAGGATAAGCTTAAATATCTTTACCTCTACCTTAGAGAGAATAAGATGATTCTAGATGTGGAATGTAGCGATGAAGATCTACTGGCTTACACTGGTAGAGACATCTTGAAGATGATTAAAAAGGGCGATAATAACTGGAAAGATAAGGTGCCAAAAATCGCGCACAAAGCGGCGATGCATCTGCACTAAATTTTTACTTAACGGTCACTCATCCGGAATTGAGTGCGATCATGGATTTAACATCAGACATCCGCGGACTACTCCAATATGTGCCTCTCTTTAGAGGTAAGGTTTTCGTCATCGAGATAGACTGGCTCTCAGTTAATGATGCGGTAAAGGCAGAGATCATGATGGACCTAGCAGCACTACAGTCTGTCGGAGTGAAGCTAGTGATATCAATGCTTGCAGACCAGGCTCAGGATTTCTATGACTATTCAGCAGAGCTGGAATTCCGTGTTTCTTCATCAGTTAGGTCATGTAAAGAAGACGGTTTAGAAGAACTGTTAGAGAGAGGTCAGGCGTTCGTAGTCAGCCGCGAGTCAGACTTCATCTCAGACCCACTCATCGCTCTGAGTAAATCACTCCATGCCGCGAAATTGATCTGCCTATCATCCGTTCCTAAAGTATTAGACGAAGTTGGCGATGTGGTGAAATTTATGCACATCAGTGAGTTCACTGAAAATGCATCAGTGATTCATCCTACACAACTTCAAGCGGTGAAAGCTTGCCAAGCAGGAGTCCCGCGTGTCCACCTACTAGACGTAAGCCAGCAAGGAGTCCTCATCAATGAGCTCTTCTCGTCTGAAGGTGTGGGCACCATGTTCTACACAGACAGCTACCGCGCCATCCGTCAGGTAGCAGAGGAAGATATTTCTGAAATGTTGGGTATGATGGGTCGATCTGTTAGAAACACCCATCTAGTTCCGAGGACATTCGAAGATGTCAAAAATAACATCGAAGCCTACTACGTCATGGAAGTAGATGACAATGTCGTAGGCTGTGGAGCGCTCTATGAATATAGAGATTGTGCAGAAGTAGCGTGCCTCTACGTAAAACAATCTCACGAAGGCACCGGCTACGGAGCCTCAATGGTTCAGTTCCTTGAAGAGAAAGCGAAAAGCAAAAACATCACAGACGTCTTCGCCCTTAGTAACCGCGCGGCAGACTTCTTCATAAGCGTAGGTTACGCAGAAATGAACATCCAAGATCTCCCACCCGAGCGTTTTAAAAGGCTCATCGAAAGCGGTAGAGAATCTCGTGCCTTTAAAAAGTCAGTTATTTAATTAAAATAATTAAAGCGCGGTGATCACTAGCAGGGCAACCTGCCGGAGTGTCCAGTATGTATGATCCCTTTTTATCAATACTTGCTAGTAATGACGGCGAGACGAAGCAGAAGTCAAAGCGTGAGTAGATGTCTTCCTTCGCCCAGTACTGCGTCCACTTCGTGCCGTGCTTGTCGAATAGCTCAATCGCAGTTAACTTCTTATCCTTAGAACCCTTCATGAGTCTGATCGTAGAGCTGCCCTTCGTGTCATTCATATCGCCAAATACTAGAACCTTTCGTTTGGGATCGGAGAGCACTTCAGAAGCATGTTTACGTAGAATTTGCGCTTCTTCTCTGCGGATTTCAGCTTCATCATAGACAGCAATAGGTCGCTTAGACTTTAAGTGCGCTCCAAGGAAACGTATCTCCCCCTTAGGAGTGCTCACCGTAGCATCCAGAATGCCTCGCCTGATCTCCATCGTCTTGCCCTTCATCTTATACTTATAGGTAGGGACATTATGGCGTTTGATAGGGTAGCGTGATAAAAGTGCCTGTCTGCGATAAGGATCCGGACCGGCGGAGAGATAACTATGCTTATATTCAATCCCCGCCTTTTTCAGCCTAGCCAAGAGGTGATCAAGATCTTTCTGATTACCTATTTCACAGACGCCAAGCACATCAGGGTTCGCCCGCACAATGTTATCGATAAGAGCCTTAACTTCATGTTCAGGTTTAAATTTTTCCGTCTTCCCGCGCGGCATCGTGAGGTAGTTTCGGATGTTGTAGCAGACGAAGCGTAATGGTTTAGCAGCAGGATCATACAGCTGTGTGATTTGGTCTGGTTCCTGAGTAGGTTCCAGTTCTGATTGCTGTATCTCAGGAGCACCTTTCCAATCAGGGGTCTCTAGCTTTTCATTGCAACTACTAAGGATAGAACTAAAAGAGAACGCAAGAAATGCCAGAATACAAGCTCTACCCATAAAGTAAAAAACCTCACTGGCTTTAACCAATGAGGTGTCAAGAGTAGTGTGTTTCAAAACGTGATTCTAGTCTTCAGTTGAATCTGCTTGTTCTTTCTTTTCCGAAGTCTCCACAGTTTTAGAGGGCTTAGTAGTCTCTTCTACTTCAGCTCTGGTGATTTCACGCTCGAACTCGTCACGTGCGCGTTTAAATTCTCCGGTGCTTTTACCAATGCCGCGTGCCAGCTGCGGAAGTTTTTTAGCCCCAAAGAGTAGTAATACAATAAGGAAAACGAGGATCATTTCCTGTCCTCCAAATGCAAAAGCGAGTGTGCTTGAAATTTCGTTCATGACTGAAACTTATTCTCTTTTCTAAGATTTAGCAAATGAAATTATTCCTGAGTTCAGGCGGCTAATCTATTCTCTCAGTAATAGTATTTTCTAATAACTCACTCAGCTTCTCACCACGTTTCGGATTCACCATTTGCACAAACGAAACACGCCCCCGCAAATGCTCTAAAAAGTTGGAGTGATTCATTCTGTTCTCAGCTTCTAACCCATTACGTTGCACCCGGAAAATAATCGCCTTAAGCCTATCAAATTCTGATCGAGCCACATTAGCCTTCGTATTCACCACCAGACCAGCTAGGCGCTGACGCTGCCCCTGTTTCATTACCCGTGTTTTTTCATCATTCAGCCACCAGCCTTCCTCCTCCACGATCCTGCTCACTAGTTTCTTCAGCCCATTTATTTTCCCCGTCTTCATCCTCTCCGAGCTTGAAAACGCCAGATCATCTGCATACCGGCTGTAGTTCATTTCCAGTTTCTCCGCTAATCCAGCCAGTCGAACATCTAGCTTGAAAAGCAGCCGATCCGCAATAGCAGGCGAGCTAGGCGCACCCTGTGGTAAATGCGCGCGTTCATACTTCCAGTAACCCGCCAGCTTCTCATCCTTAAATCCATGCGTGCACAGAGCAGCCAGATATTTCGCAATCTGTGGAGGATAACCCGCCAAGTGGAATAAAGCTCTCACCCGAATTCTATCCGCAGTCAGAAAATAATCACTCAGATCAAATTTCACAATCACCTGCTGTCCCACATGAGGTTCCACATAGCTCACGATCGATCTCCCTCGCTGAAAGCCGTGCGAGCAATCATGCGGAGGAATATGCTCCAAAATTCCGTCAAGAACATGCCGTTGCACCCGTTTCATTTCCTGCTTAGGCACCTCCAGAAGCCGATTCCCACCACTCTTCTTAGAAATTTTCACCACATGGTAGTGCGATAACTTAGAGCCAATATCAGCCGGTTTCATCTGACCACAAAACCAATCCAGATACTCCACCGGCAAATCCAACCAATGCGCTAGCGCCCCTTGCGTAGTGATACTCGGCACCGTCCAGTGAGCGGATAAAAACCGATCAGGAGCCATTCTAGCAGGCATTAAATCTGGTGTCCCATTAAAACTCAGACCCGCCTTAGAGTCCAGATTTTCATCCTCCATCATCTTCTCCCACTGCTCATCCTGCTGAGCCGTTATCCACTCACTCAAAGCCCAAACAGAAGGTCGGCTAGCAGCTCCGAAATGCCCAATCAACAACTCCGCAAACTCCTCCAAAGTGCCATCATCCACCAGCACTCCAGCCAACCTCAGCGACAACTCCTCCACCTCAAGAGGACCGCGCAGAATGATCGAAGCTAGTTTTTTAGATTGCATAAAAATGAGAAAAAATCATCACCAGAGCTAACCTATCTTATTGTGTTAAGACTTATTACCATGGTAGTGGTAGGAGGTCTTGACTACGTAATGTCTAGCTTGTCTCGTCCTCTGGGGGTAGCCCCAGAGAGGATTTCTTTAGTGTTTCCAATTACTTGAAAAACCTCAGAATTCCCAGTCTTAGCTCCGGTGAGATTTTATGCAGAAAAAATAGCACCCAGCATCTTGAGTTACCAGAATAAATAATTCATTGTAAATCTCTCAATTTTGAAACTATCCTCGGCACCCACAACACCTGCGCCCTCCACGGAGGCGACTATGCAGACTGCCAAAGCCTAGATCACAAGCAGCAACTAAACCTAGGGGTAAGATTTCTAGACATCCCATCATTAAAACAAGCACGCGGAAAACTAGTCGTCATCACCAGAGATAGAGAAATCAGCGGTATCCCATGGCGAGCATTCAGCATCCAAGACACATTCTTTCTCAGCCGGAAAAACACCCTCAAAACTAGGTCGATAAAAACCGTTCTTATTTGCAATCAGATTCAACACCCCTTATCTATCCAGCATGACAGAGGACATCATTGGGATAGATTTAGGGACTACAAATTCAGCGGTAGGAGTAGTGGAAAGTGGATTCCCTATACTACTGGCAAATTCCGATGGTCAGCGCATTACGCCCAGCGCGGTGAGTTATGGAAATGAGATCACCGTAGGAGCCGCGGCACTCCGGCTCAGAGGCGCAGGAGCTCACGTTATAACCAGTGCTAAGCGCTACATGGGGAGCCGTTACTCAGAAGTCAGAGATGATGCCTTCTGTGTGCCGCTCACAGAAGGTGATCAGGGAAATGTTAGATTCAAAGTAGGAGATGAGATTATTTCGCCAGAAGACGTCAGCGCAGAAATTCTTAAGCATTTGAAATCAGTCGCGGAAGCCCGCTTAGAGAGATCCGTGAGCAAAGCCATTATCACCGTTCCTGCGTATTTTAATGACGCTCAGCGAACCGCGACCAAGCGAGCAGGGGAGCAGGCAGGTTTAGAAGTAGTCCGTATTATTAGCGAGCCTACTGCGGCAGCCCTTGCCTATGGATTAGATAAGCTAGAAGCATCCTCGCGCGTAGTCGTCTATGATTACGGTGGTGGCACCTTTGATGTCTCAGTTCTAGAAATAAAAGATGGCGTCTTTCAAGTCCTCGCCACAGCTGGCGATACCAGACTAGGCGGAGACAATATCGATGCAATTCTCGCCCGTTGGTGCTGTGATCAACTCGATAAAATCGACTACAACACCCTAGAAATTCACGAGCGCCAACGCCTATTAGATGCAGCCAGAACCCTCAAGGAAAAACTTACCTCTAGCGATCCCGCTGCGTTACAAATTCCCTTTTTCAGACCAGACCTAAACATAGATCTCAGCCTCACTCAGGAAAAATTCAACAAACTCATCCACACAGAAATTTCCCGGACAACTAAATACTGTAAACAAGTTCTGTTAGATTCTGGAGTCGATCAGTTAGATAAAGTCATCCTCGTAGGCGGCAGTACCCGCATCCCGGCTGTGAGAGAGCTTGTGGGTAAGGTTTTTGAAATGCAGCCAGACACCAGCCAGCATCCGGATGAGGCGGTCGCGCTCGGTGCAGTAATCCAGGGAGGGATACTCAGTGGGGCGATTCGAGAAATGGTTCTATTAGATGTCACACCACTCAGCCTCGGTATAGAAACTCTTGGCGGGCTCATGAATGTCATCATCCCAC
>CALFBV010000126.1 GCA_937951395.1 uncultured Rubritalea sp. | reverse complement strand
AAAGAAGGGTAAATTTAGACCTGGATGGGCTAGGCAGAGGAAAAGTGAGGCAGCGAGGATCCCTATTGCCATGTTTTTAGCCTGGATTGGGATGGGAAACATTTTTGCCGTTGGGGAGAGACATGCCATGAGGATGAAGAGCGCGAATGCTGATCCTGATGAACCCACGAGGAGTGCTCCCTGACCATTAATCAGGTCGAAGCCCACGAAGAACAGTCCGCCTACAACGCTTCCTAATAGCAGGCAGAGAGCTACTTTTTTCTGGCTGAGTATAGTCATGAGCCTACCACCGATGAGCCAGATCATGGCTACGTTAGTGAATAAATGGAACCAATTTCCATGAAGAAAGCTGTAGGTCACTAGTTGCCAGATTTTTCCTTTGAGGAGGCTATCAGACTTCAGCCCTAGCCACTGATCATAGGTGATCTCGTGAGCCAAGAGCCCTCCTGTGAGAATGATGTAGAGATGCATGAAGACCATGAGAACACATGTAACTGAGACCACATCCGCTCCAGGCTTGTGAATACTGATCTTCTGCCACCAAGCCCTTTGAATTTCTCTACAAGAATATGTAACAGGTTCAGATCGCACGGCTTCGTTCATATTGTCTGTGACATATGAGTAATGAAATCGCTCAATTATTTATAAAAATTAACTATTTCAAGGATAGCTACCGCGTGTATTGACATCAGCACTTAGTCAATTACACTTTCGGCAGTTCACACAAATTCTGTTTCGACATTATGACACTCTGGCTTTTACCAATCTTCGCATTCCTACTGGGGTCTATTCCCTTTGGTCTCCTCATCGCTAAATCTAAGGGCATCAATATCCGTGAGCATGGCTCAGGAAACATCGGTGCCACTAATGTTCTACGTATCGTAGGGAAAAAATACGGCATTACCTGCTTCGTCCTAGATTTTCTGAAAGGGCTCATCCCCGCCTTACTTGCTTATAATCTCATTAAATACACGGATGCTAGCGAGACCATGACCATAGGCTTCCTCCGTGAGCATGCTTTTGATCTCGGGAGCGAGCAGTTTAAAGCTCAGTCACTGCAAGTCTTCACTGGCCTCTGCGCCATCCTCGGGCACAACTACTCTCCATGGGTAAACTTCAAGGGCGGTAAAGGAATCGCTACCTCAGCGGGCGTCCTGGCAGCCTTCATGCCTTTCGGTCTACTTATTCTCACGGCTATTTTCATTCTCACCTACAAGACCACCCGCTACATCTCCTTAGCAAGCATGGTAGCTGCGGGGTCACTCCCGCTCGTTGTGCTCTATGGATCATGGTCACATAGTAAGCTAGCTGATGGAACTTGGAACAAGCCACTATTCATCTTCGCCGTGTTCATAGGACTCATGGCTATCTGGAAGCACCGCTCTAACATCAAGAACATCCTTGCTGGCAAAGAGCATAAATTCACCAAAAAGAAAGATTAGTAATATGAAGTCAGCTACTACTAAAGCAGTGATACTAGGCTCAGGATCTTGGGGAACGGCGCTCGCTATCGTTCTGTCCGAGCACTTTAAGGATGTCGTTCTTATAAGCCGCTCAGATAAGCAGGCGAGTGAGATTAATTCTAAGCACACTAATCTACAGTATTTACCAAAAATAACGCTACCAGAGAATATCCGTTGCACCACTGATCTAACAGAAGCAAAAACTGCCGAGATCATCGTCTTCGTAGTCCCTACATCCGCGACTAGAGCGACTTCTCTTAAGCTAGCAGAAATAGGAATACCCGCAGACATACCACTCATCTCAAGTGCTAAAGGCATCGAGCGAGGCACAGGATTACGCATGAGCAACATCATCCATGAAGCTCTACCAAACAACCCGATCGCAGTGCTTTCTGGACCTACCCACGCAGAAGAAGTAGCGGCCAAACTCGCTACCTGCACCGTTGTAGGCAGCATGGATGTAAAACTTACCTCTAGCCTCCAGGAAATGTTCACTACATCGACTTTCCGCACCTACACCACACAAGATGTCGCTGGCATGGAGCTAGGTGGTGCGCTTAAAAACGTGTTCGCTATTGCTGCGGGGATCGCTTTTGGGATTGGGCTTGGAGACAATGCCATCGCGGCACTCGTGACCCGTGGTTTAGCAGAAATGACTCGTCTAGGCATCGCTCTCGGTGGCCAGCCTGACACATTTGTAGGTCTCTCCGGAGTGGGTGATCTCATGACGACTTGCTACTCCCCTCACTCTAGAAATAACCGCGTAGGCAAGGCTCTCGGTGAAGGCATGAGTCTAGAAGAAGCGTGTGACCAACTCGGCATGGTAGCTGAAGGCGTGCCAAACACACTATCCATCTACGAAGCCGCAAAAGAAACAGACATTGAGACCCCGATCGTTAATGCTGTTTACGAAGTTCTATACCATAATAAGTCTGCCAAACAAGCCCTCCACGAGCTTCTCACACGAGATCCTAAAGCAGAATAATCTTTTTCACTACACTTCCACACTCACTCTATGATCACAGATCTTACAGGCATCTCATTCGGCACCTACTTGACCATTATTTTAGGACTAGGAATTCTAGCACAGTGGGCAGCTTGGCGTTTCAAGCTACCATCCATCCTACTCCTTCTAGCATTCGGATTTGGAGCTCAGCTACTTTTCAGTATTAGTATCAATGACTTCCTCACGGAAGAACTAGGAAACACGCTCTTACTCCCCGTAGTAGGGCTCTCCGTAGCACTGATTCTCTTCGAAGGCGGGCTTACGCTGAAATTTTCAGAGCTCAAAGAAAGTGGAGCTCCCGTGCTCCGGTTATGCACCATAGCTGTGCTCATATCTTTCGTCCTCACCACCGCCATCGGCATCTATATCTTTGAGTGGAACTGGCGCGTAGCTGCCATCCTCGGGTCTATCCTCGTGGTCACAGGACCTACTGTCATCGCCCCGCTCATCAGACATATCAAGCCCTCCAAGAAAATCGGATCCATCGTAAAGTGGGAAGGCATCGTCGTAGACCCCATCGGAGCGATCATGGCGGTTCTTATCTTCCAGGCAGCCATCGCTGGTGACTGGGACTCTGCTAGATCTGCCGTCTTCATCTCACTCGCTAAGACCATCCTCGTAGGAATTGTCTTTGCCTTGATTTTAGCCAAAGCCATCGAATTCGCACTCAAAAAACACTACATCCCAGACTTCCTCCACTCAGTCTTCATCATCTCCGTCATTGCCGTCGCATTCTCAGCATCAAATGCCATCGTTGCCGAGTCTGGACTCCTCACGGTCACCGTCATGGGCATAGCTCTGGCTAACCAGAAGGCTGTCTCGGTAAAGCACATCCTAGAGTTTAAGGAACACCTCAGAGTCCTCATTATATCATTACTTTTCCTCGTCCTCTCAGGCAGAGTGAATACTGAGACACTCACCTCAGAAACACTCACTCAGGGACTCATCTTGCTAGCTCTACTCATTCTCGTTGTGCGTCCAATTTCTATCTTCGGTGCAAATCTCTTCTCTAAAAAAACTACATTTAAAGAGCAAATCTTTCTCGCAGCACTCGCTCCAAGAGGAATCGTAGCTGCGGCGGTGACATCCATATTCGCGCTAGAGCTTACTCACGCAGCGCAAGAGGGTTCCATCCCGCATGAGATCGCTCAGCAGGCAGAAAATCTCGTCTTACTCGTATTCATCGTCATCGTGGGAACGGTTGCCTTCTACGGACTTCTAGCCGCTCCACTGGCTAACAAACTAGGTCTAGCATCCAAGAACCCACGTGGAGTCTTGTTCGCCGGTGCTAACACCTGGACCAGACTCATCGCCAAAGCACTCCATGATGATGGACACGATGTCCTGATGCTCGATACCAACTACTCAAACGTAGCCGCTGCATCCATGGCCGGCATCCCCGCCAAACGCGCTAACATTCTCTCAGAATATGTAGAAGAAGAACTAGATCTCACTGGCATCGGTCAGCTAGTAGCCGCCACCAATAACGATGAGGTCAATAGTCTCGCAGCAAAAGAATTTACCCACATCTTCGGCAGCGCGGAGATCTGGCAAGTAGCACCACTGGATGACAATGCACACCACACCAATGCAGTAGCCGCCCACCAGCGAGGACGCATCATGTTCACTGGCAGACCAAACCGCAAGAAGCTAGAGCGACTCGTTCTCCAAGGTGCCATCATCAAAAAGACAAACATCTCAGAGCAATACTCCTACCAGGACTTCACCGAAGGAAACCCTGATGCCATCATCTTATTCATCGCGTCCGAGGACAAAGACCTACGCCCAGCGAGTGAAGATCTCAAGAAAGTAAACGCAGGAAACTCCATCTACGCACTCGTCACACCTGACTCCCCAGAGCCTATTCCGAAAAAAATCACAGCCCCAGACCTCAGTAAGGTCTAGCGCAAAAACACCCCTCTAACTTACTTCATGTACACCGACCTCGAAGCCAAACTTCATGATACCTTCTGGAATCAAGAAGACATTATCTCGGAGCTGCCCCTGTGAGAGAACTTCCATGACCAGAAACCTAGTCTCGAAATAGGCTGTGGTTCAGGTAGATTACTACTACCTCTATTAGAGAATGGCCACCCTATTGACGGGGTAGAAATATCTGAAGAAATGGTCACTCTACTTCATGAAAATGCCGCTGATAAAAAACTTACCTCTAAGCTAGAAGAAGCTAGCATCCACACTGCGGACATCGTTGATCTAGAGCTAGAGAAGAAATACGAGCGCATCTCTATCCCTGCCTTTACAGCTCAACTGCTCACCCGGGAAAATTTCCAATACCTCCTAAGCCAGATGCAAAGCTACACCACCGCAGATGCCCAAGTCTACTTCACACTCTTCATCCCTTGGGCAGAAATAGCAGGTGAGCTGCCCGAAGGTGAGTGGTACGTAGATCATGAGGCTAAGCTTGATGACGGCAAGGAGACCACCGCTTTGTGCAAAACAAAATTTGGCATCAACCGGCTGCACCAGAAACTCTCGCGCAAGCACCAATATACAGTCACTCACCCTAGTGGCCAGAAGCAACAACATCGCTCCAACCAGGAACTGCAATGGTATAGCTACCCAGAGATCCAGCTCATGCTCGCGGCTAGTGGATGGAAAGTGGAGAAGCTCATCACTGATTTAGAGCCTCAGGAAGCCGCACATCCAGACGCGCACATCCTCACGATTATTGCTTCTAAAATTTGAACATTCTACTCCACGAGGACTCCAAATCAGCATGGCTAAGAAACCTAAAGCAGCACAACCTGTCGATCCTCGCGCTGGAGCAAATCCGCTCAAGCGCATCTTCGACTCGCCCACTAAACCCGTCGTTGAGCAAGAAAAAGAAATCCGTTTTACCCGTTCTGCTCAGGCATCGCTCTTCTTCTTCCTCGGCATCATATGCACCATGATATGCATCGGCACGCTCTTTAATGAATACGTGAACTGGGGTCCCTGGCACGCGGACTTCAAGGCTTACTGGTGGATGAGCCTCATCCCGCTGATCCCTGCCGCCATCTTTTTCCGTATCGGCATTCACTGTGTGCGCCACGCTTACATCATCCTTACCCCCATGGGAGTAGAGCTTTTCCCCTTCTGGAAGCCCCAGAAAAACCTCCAAGTCATCTTCTGGTCAGACATAGATCATGCGGAGTTTGACGGAGACATAATGAAACTTCACTACAACAAAGAAGAAACTGGGGGCATCATTTCCAGTCTCAAACCTATTGGCAAAGCCAACTACCCATTACTAGAAACAGCCATCAACGGTAGACTCACTTCATCATAAATGAAATTTCCAAAGCACCTTATCACACTAAGCCTCCCTCTCATCTGTCTTGCTGTGTGCTACTGTGCACCGACTCAGATAGAAACAGCCGTCCCCAGTGTGAGCGAGTTCGTCAAAATCAAACCACCGCACTTCAGCAAGCTCCCCACCTCTAGTAATCCAAAATACGCTATTGCCAACCTCATCGAGATCAGCGAGGTCGACCCGAGCATCATCATCCACCTCCAATACACTCGTCCCTCACGTGTAGCTAAGTCCCCTCTCTACAGTAAAAATTTCCCCGCACTCCTCAGACCTGAAACTGCTCTTAGACTCAAGCATGCAAATAACATCGTAAAAAAATACGGCCTCCGCATCAAGATCTGGGATGCCTACCGTCCGCCATCAGCGCAGATGAAACTTTTCAATGCATCAGGCAGAGATGAGCGCTTCGTAGCGAATCCCGAAAGAGCAGCCTCCCAGCACTCCTGCGGAACAGCAGTAGACATCACGCTAGTGAAAGCAAATGGAAACGCTATCCCCATGCCCACTGGTTTCGACGTCTTCACACCGCAAGCCAGCTCATTCTACAATCACTCCGATCCCGTAGTCGCCAAGAACCTAAAAATCCTCCAATACGCCATGCACAGCTCCGGCTTCCACCACCTCCCCCGCGAGTGGTGGCACTACATCGACATCAACTATAAAAACTACCCAGACACCGTTCCACTGAGTGCTATTAATCTCTGACAAAATAGCTAAATGAATCAATCAAACGATCGACTCATTTTCTCTTCACAAGAAGGCAGCACACCAAACACCTCTTGATCTTCCTGAGCAAAACGACCAGTATGCTCCAAACCATATCCCCCCATTAAATGAGTAAGCTCTCCCGCTCTTAGTCCGTTCTTATGAAGATAATCTCTTAATTTATTCCATGCCATTAGAGCACATAGAAGATATTATGAGAGCCAAGATTACCAAGCGTCTCCCTAAAGCTCTCTCTAAAGAAGAGATAAATCAGCTGCTATCTGTCATGCAGCCGCATGCTAAGCGCCTATATAGCTTTATGTATGGCGCAGGTCTGAGACTTTCAGAATCTCTAAGACTTCGAATCATGGATATTAACTTTGGCTACAACTGCATCGAAATCAGAGACGGTAAAGGTAAGAAAGACCGCTTCGTCCCCTTGTCTCAGACATGGAATTACCTTTAGCACTCCTTAATGATTCCTTAAGAAGATCGCTGAATCATATGTTTCGTTACCTGCTTTAATAGAACGTCTTACCGATCTATGTTGCGGAGTTTTAAGTGAGAGATTAAATTTTTTTACAATAAATATTGACCTATGAGCGTTGAGAGGTGAGTTATTTCAATAGAGCAATTATGTAGTTGCTCCCCTCCTGGAAGTAAAAAATATACCGATGGAGATTATTCTGTTTATTCCCCGCGAATAAATTAAGTAACCATAAAATTCAGAGTAGAAACTATTCTACTCAATTAACAATACTATGAAAAACACAATCAAAAGAATGACCTGTAAGCCTTTGATAGGAATATCTGCGCTATATCTGGTCTTTGCGCCAACTGTTCAGGCACAGAACCTCGTAATGGATGGAGGGTTCAACGGGCCGACAGCTACCTCTCCATGGGAAAGGGATGGCGGTTGGGGCCTCTACCCAAACAATCTCGGATGGGGCGGTTCAAATTTGGCATACAGTGCTGCAGCTTTAGCCGTTGCGCCGACTTCTCGCGCAGGGGGTGCTTATCTCAATAATAATCAAGTTACAGAATCATCTATCAAACAAAGTGTCTCTGGTCTGTCCATTGCAAGTGCTTCCGCTGGTGGCGACTTGACCATTTGGTATAGCACGTATTGGAGCGAAGGCGTAGGAACTGGTCAATCGGCTGGTTCCCAAGGCACCTTGACAGTTAGTTTGAATGGTGTTGAATATGCCACCTATATGACGAATGATGGCTACTCTGCTGCTCCGACCTATGGAACCATGAATGCCCTTAACGGAGCGATCCTAGATACGGGTACTTTGGGCAGCAATGAGTGGCTCGGTAATACAGCGATCCGGAGCGCACTGACATTGACCAATTACAGTGGACCTGATACCGCTGAGCTGTCTTTTACCTACACAGCGGACGGCACAAATGCTGCCGATGATGTGGGCATAGACAACGTGATCATTGTTGCAGGGGTGGTCCCGGAACCTTCGAGCACAGTTCTTCTTGGACTTGGAGCTCTTGGTCTTCTTGCTCGTCGTAAGAGGTAGTAACTCTTTTTAGATTAAGCCTTTTTTCAACCCGTTCTGGTTTTCCGGAGTGGGTTTTCTGCGCTCTAACCTACCGCTTTTGGATTCTCAAAAACAAAGGAGACCTGTTCCTCCATCAAACATTCCAGAGAGATTTTTTCCCGTCTTCCCAAGGATACAGGTACTTTCAGCAAAACTCGCGGACGCTTGGGATTCGATTTACTAAACGGCGTGTCACAAAAAATAAATGCCCATCTTTCAGCCCAAATCCGTCCCAAAGACACCTACCACGGACGCGTCATCATAAACTATGTGCGTGGCTACTTATATTATAAGAGACTTTCTAACATCTAACAGATTCACGATTCATGGACAGCCCCCTTTTGCTTCTCCGACCCCTTTTTCTTTTCCACTACACGACAAAAAATAATGCATCCTTCTGATTTTTGTAATACACGATTGAACTGAGAGACTCTAGGGGCGGGTCCTCGATAGAGAATCCAACAATCGTAAGAGCGGGCTCTAATAAATCTTAGTCACTTCCTCAGCGATGATGGCTAAGCCTGACTTTACGTCTTCTGCTGGCATGGTGTAGGTGACACGGATGCATTCTTGAGAGTGCTTCCAGTCTGTATTTTCTACATCTCCGTCTAGCCCGAAGAAGAAATGATGCCCTGAGACAACAAGCACTCCTCTGCCCTTTAGTCTCACGTAGAGTTCCTGTGTAGTGATCGGCAGATCTTTAAACCACAGCCATAAAAATAATGCTCCCTCACTAACATGATACCTGTAAGGCAACTCATCTGGGAAGAACTCTGCTACCCACTGTTGGGCTTGGAGGGATTTCTTTTTGTAGAATGGTCTTACGATGTCGTTGCTGATGGTGAGGATTTCTCCTGACTCGATCAGAGGCCTCATCAGAGCTTGACCGATGTTGTTATTAGCTAGTCCGATGATAGCGCTCATTGAGGAAACTGCCGCAGCTATCTCCTCACTTGCTACAACGATACCTGTGCGTGTGCCTGGTAGGCCGATCTTAGAGAGACTTAGAGCGAGGATTACTTGCTCATCCCACATGGGATTTGCTTCTGAGAAGAATATGTTAGGGAATGGGGCTCCGTAGGCATTGTCGATAATGAATGGGATATGGTGCTCTTTGCAGAGGTCTGCTAAGCGCTTCATCTCGTTATCAGTGAGTACGTTTCCAGTGGGGTTTGTGGGGCGCGAGACACATACAGCCGCTATATCATCGGTTATTTCTAATGCATCAAAGTCGACCTTGTATTTGAACTGATGGTCCCCTATCTCCTCAATGATCGGCTTGTAAGCCTTAAATAATTCTTCCCCTACTGATTGGTTTGCGTAGCCGATATACTCAGGCACTACGGGGAGTAGAATTTTCTTTTTTCTCCCATCAGGCATCACCCCTGCTAATGCATTGAAGAGGTAGAAGAATGCGGTTTGGCCTCCACTAGTGATTGCTATATTCTTATCATTTAGGTCCCAGCCAAATTGCTTATTGAGCATTTCTGCGAGAGCCTTCAGAAAGTTAGGAGAACCTCTGGGAGGATCATAATTTCCAAGCATTGCCTCCATATTCCCAGGCTTATTTATGATTTCCTCCATCCGTTTTCGCCAGATAGCGTCTACTTCTGGGATATGCGCGGGCTGACCTCCTCCGAGCATGATTACGTCTTCTCCGCCCTCAGCCAGAGCGTTTCCTAGATCACTCATCAGCTCCTCTATCCCACTTCCGAGACAGAGCCTCTCACCAAATTTTGAAAATTCTACCTTCATTGTTTTTTTACTAACAGAGAAAATACCTTACCCAGCCACAGTCTACAAGCAACTGTAAAGTGGGCATACTACTGTTTAGTAAAATGAAAAAAGCCCCAGCGAGTCTATGACTTACTGAGGCTGTATGTAAAATGATAGTTAACAGAAACTACTCTTGAATTCCAGGGTTCGCTGGCGCTGGAGCTGGGGCATCTGGTAGACTTGGAACCACAGGTGTGGGATCTGGAACTGAAGGAGCTGGTGTTGGGACATCCGGAATAGTGAGACCTGGATCTGGATTCATTGGGACTGGA
Source organism: uncultured Rubritalea sp. (assembly GCA_937951395.1). Lineage (GTDB taxonomy): Bacteria > Verrucomicrobiota > Verrucomicrobiia > Verrucomicrobiales > Akkermansiaceae > Rubritalea. The sequence goes on along the minus strand of CALFBV010000126.1, from coordinate 628 downwards.
GCTGTGATACCAGGGATCGGTGCTGGTGCCACATTCGGAGCAGGATCTGCGTCGCCTATGCCTTTCACAAGTGGTTCTGGGGCTATATCTGGAACAATTGGAGTTTCATTAGCACCCACTTCAGTAACGCTTGGGTCACCTGGCCCACTGTTTGTCAGGAACCCTTGAGTCACTACCATCACGCTAGATACATACCCAGTCTCACCACTTTCGGTGACGACTTTTATGAAGTCTTTCTCGCCACCTACTACATTGAGTGTCTCACCCACTTTCAGGACTTTTTTGTAGCGGTCGCCTGCTTTAGGTACTTTTGCAAAGAGTGCAGTGTTTGGAATCACTACTTCGACAATGTCACCATTGTTGAATCCGTGACCATTGGAGTTAACTAGGCCACCCGCACTAGGAACAGAAGGAGTACCGCTTCTCGATTTCATCCCTGGTTTATCTAGTGGATTGAAGCCTGTATCGCTAATAGGCTGGTTTAGCTTATTGCTTATCGTATCAATGGCACCACAGCTATTAAGCAAGATTGTTGCTCCTAGACCTAAGATAGGAAGATTTAATAAAGTTTTCATCAGAGAAAATATGCTCTATGATTCTTGATTGGTCAAAGAATTTCCGTGTTTTT
>CALFBV010000125.1 GCA_937951395.1 uncultured Rubritalea sp. | reverse complement strand
CTTTAAACGCTGGATGTCCTGTTGGAATACCTCCTTAGGGATAATGTCTAGGAGCTTGTGATAGAAATCTTGTTGCTGAGCATGATTAAGCTTATGCCCTATTTCGTCAAATCCATCGAAGATGAGCAGGCAGCGATTATGTCGGAAATAGTTCACTAGATCAGAACCGCTAATGGTCAGCTCACCTGTCTGAGCAAACATGATTTCAAGCAGGTGCTCGATAGGTTGGTTGAGGTTTTGATCGAGATCTTTGAGCAGTTCCTTTAAGTCTAGATAGATAGGCTGCACTTTACTTTCGCCTTGTTGTAGCTCTTCTCCCATGCGGTTGGCTAGCATCTGGCAAGTCACGGTTTTCCCGAAGCCAAAGTCACCGAGTAGCGTGACTAAACGCTTGGTGTCTGGCTCCTCGCTTTTCGCCCAATCTGTAAGCACATCTAGGATAGCAACACGCGTGGACCTACTGGCTTCATCGGTAGCTTCTGGAGTCTGCGGACACCCACCAGGGACGCTTTCTGTATCTTTCCCTAGTGAGTGATTTGTAATTCTAGATGCAATTTGCTGATCTTTAGTGAATTTTGACTCTCGTATTGACTGAACTGTCTGACAAAGTTTTTCACGAAGGTCTGCAATGAATTCTTGTTTTTTAGCAAGAGAGGAGTATTCCCAAAATTCAGTGAGACTGTTCCCATCAGGGCATTTGAATAAGACTTTATCCTTATAGGGTTGATCCATGTCATCTAGTCTTCCATGTTCCAGTAAAACGATAGATGGTTTATCGGTGGTGGTCCATTGTTCATTTTCCAACTGGAAGAAGTGCTTGTGCTCTTGTGAGTAAGGAGAGTGATCACTCCAGAGAATGAGTGCTGCGTCTGCTTTCTGGCATTCATCTTTTATTTGTGTTTGCTCAAAATCACCATCTACGCGTAGGCCATTGCTTTCTGAACAAGTAGCAAAAAGCTTGAGAGAAAATTGATTTTTGTAAGCTGGAGGTAGAGTGAGGAGCTGTTCCTCAAGCTGGGAGATGAACTCCTCGGTGTATGCATGAGCGGTGTGTTTGCAGTAAAAGACATAGATTAGGTACTTTGGTAGCTCATTATCGAACGCCATTGGCTCCTGAGTATCGTGAATGGTTTTAGTCAGCCGATTTTTCCTTTCGATCTCTTCTTGAGTTCTTTTATCTTGGAGTCTGCCTTTTTCTTCGTCACTGATATCGAAGAAGTAGCCGGTTTTGCGACTTTGTAGCTTGATGCCAATCTCTGAGTCTTGGAAAAATGTATTTAGCTGTTGAACACGCTTGCGTAGGCTAGCATCGGTGAGTTTTTTGTCAGCTGAGTCGAGAGCATCAGTGACAAGTTCTTTCTGAATGAACTGCTCTTGGTTCTCTTGATCAGAATTAGCTGCCTTTGTGATCGCGGAGAGTAGTTTTTTAGCTCCACCTGACATGTCATCGGATTTTTGTTCTAGGTAGCTGGTGAGGAGCAATATGAGTGCGTTTTCCATGATGTTATTGTATCGAGAGTTTAAATTAGGGTTTTAGAGCTTGGATATGGTTTCACAGAGCGTTTCGCGAAGGTTGCCTATGAGTTTGTTTTTTTGAGAGTCAGATGCGTGTTCCCAGAAAGCGATGAGACTCTGGTCATCGGGAATGGGGAATCTCCATTTATTACAATACGGCTCACCCATGTCTTGTGATCGTCCATGCTCAAGTAAGTTGATGGAGGGCTTATTCTCGATCCAAGTCGTCCCTTCTTGTTTGAGGAAGTAGCTCAGCTCTCTGAGGCAAGGGGTAGATGTTTCGTAGCCATCGTTCCATAGAATAATAGCCATGGATGCTTGCTCACACTTTTCATCTTGTTGCTCCTGCATGAAGCCTCCTTGAGCTTGGAAGCCGTTTTCAGGAGATGCATCGAAGAATAACTTGAGCGTGAATCTATCTCTGTATTTTGAAGGGAGAGTGCTGAGGCTCTTTTCAAGATGGCTTACGAACTCCTCTGTATGGGAGGTAGCTTCGTGGTGTTTGTGTGAGATAAAAATGAGGTGATCTGCTTTCATGTTGAGAAAGATAGATCAATTTCAAAAGCTTGTAAAGTGCGAAATTCACAATTTACAAAAAACGCACCCGGTGCTAGTGACTCACTTCACTACCGCAGCGATCACGGATACTTCTACCAGTAGCTCGGGTCTTGCCATTCTTGCTTCTACACAGGCTCTGGCGGGGGCGTGGCCTTCTGGGATCCAGGCATCCCAAACCTCGTTCATGATGGCGAAGTCTTTCATGTCGCGGATGTAAACGGTGGCAGAGAGTAGGTGCTCGCGGTCTGAGCCGGCTTCTAATAGAAGCTCATCGACTTTCTCTAGCATGGATGCTGTTTGCTCGCGGATGGTTGGCTCTGTGGTGGTGTCTTTACAGACTTGGCCGCAGAGATAAATGGTATCGTTATGGACCACGATACGGCTCATGCGTTGCTTGGTTTGTTGGCGGTCTATCATAGAGGTAAGTTTTTTTAGCTGAGTAGTTCAGCTGCTTTAGCTTTTAGTTCCTCTGCCATTTCTCTCTGTGGGGCGGCTCCGCGTGCCATGTCTGGCTTGCCGCCGCCTTTGCCACCAGCGAGGGTGGTTAGGGTCTGGATGAGCTTGCCTGCCATGTGGCCGGCTGCTTGCCCATCGGTTCCGCTGAGTGCTCCGAGGTGGAGTTTATCACCATCGTCCACGATGAATACTGCCGCATGAGTAAATTGCTTTTTCTTGCAACCATTAAGGAGTTCTTGGAGCAGGCTCGCTGGCCCTTCGAAGAGTTCTACGATGTTGCCGCCTTTTTCTAACAGTTCTACGAGCGCTAGATCTGCCATCTGTGCGGCAGCGGCGGTCTGTGCTTTTTTGAGTGCTTTGTCCGCATTTGTTGCGGTGTCTTTGAGCGTTTGGATGTATTCGAGATACTGGTAATGCGTGGTCTTGATCTGCTTGTAATCATTTCCTTCTACTAGCATGGCGGTCATGATACGTGGGAAGGATGGGACGGTCACTGGTTCTGCACCGAGTGATTCTAGTTTCTCTTGAATGGTTTTCAGTTTAGCGAGTTGTACTTTCTCTTCTAGTCTAAGCTTGGCTACTTCTTCATGTAGCCAATTCCATGCAGATTCACCACAAGCTGCCTCGATGCGGCGCACTCCTGAGGCGATAGCGCCTTCGGACTTGATCTTAAAGATGCCGATGTCTGAGGTCTTGTTCACGTGTGCGCCTCCACAGAGCTCCATGGAGTAGCCATTGAGTGCTTGTGACTCGCCGCCTATCTGGACGACGCGTACGAGTTCTCCGTATTTGTCTCCGAAGAACTGGATGATGTCCTTGCGGTCTTTCACGTCTACATGCGGGACTTCTTTCCAGGAAACGCTGCCATCTTCTGTAATGACGGAATTCACTTTAGCCTCTACTTCTATGATCTCTTCTGGGGTGAGGGCGGCGGATGAGAAGTCAAATCTTAGACGGTCTGCCGTGACGAGTGATCCCTGCTGGGTAGCATCTTCTGAGACGATCTCATGAAGCGCCCAGTGCAATAAATGTGTCGCGGTGTGGTGAGCTTCTATCTTTCTTCGTTGAGTGGAGTTAATTGATAAATCAATTGAATCTCCAATTTGAAATTTGTGAGTTGTGAGTTGTGAGTTGTTGACTAGGTGGGCGATCGCGTTGCCTATCTTGATGACTTTATCTACGGTGTAGGTCTCGTCATTGATAGTGAGTGTGCCGGTATCCCCTTTCTGGCCGCCCATTTCTACGTAGTAGGGTGACTTATCAGTGATGAGGTAGGTGTTTTCTTCGTCCTCGTGAACTTCGGTGATGGTTGCTTCTGATGCATCATTATCGAAGCCTATGAACTCGGTGGTTTGCTCGGTAGAGATGTCTAGCGCTCTGACGATGGTCTTTTCCTTACCTCCGTCACCACGGCTTTTCTGCTCTTTCATTAGGGTATCAAACCGATCCATGTCGAGTCCTATGCCGTTCTGCTGGCAGAGAATTTCTGTTAGATCGATTGGGAACCCAAAGGTGTCATAGAGTTTGAACGCGAAGTCTCCAGCGAGTGTTTCTTTTGTATTAGCTAGTTCTTTATCAAATCTAGCAAGTCCTCTCGCGAGTGTTCTATTAAAGGATTCTTCTTCTGTGTTCAGTGTTTTCTTGATGTTTGCTGCGCGGTCTTTTACTTCTGGGAATATGTCACCGAACTCTGCGACGAGTGTGTCTACTAGCTCTGGGAGGAAGCATTTATCACCTATGAATCCGAGCGTGCGGCCGTAGTTTACGGCACGGCGGAGGATGCGGCGGAGGACGTAGTTTCTGCCGTTGTTTCCAGGCATGATGCCATCTGCTATCGAGAGCGAGAGGGTGCGGATGTGGTCTGCTATCACGCGGAAGGCGATGGCTTCCTTCATCTCATCGCTGAGTGTTGACTTATCTACATCCACACTTTCTGGGTAGATGTCTTGGTAAGTTTTCCCGGAGAGTTCTTCTAGCTTTTTGAAGATGGGTGTGAAAACGTCTGTGGCGTAGTTGGTAGGCTTAATGGAGAAGTCTGTGAAGTTCTTGGTGCCCTGAATGATGTTCACCGCACGCTCGAATCCCATGCCGGTATCGACGTGCTTGGCAGGTAGATCACGGTAGGTTCCGTCTGCCTCGGCATTAAACTGGATGAAGACGAGGTTCCATAGTTCGATGCAGAGATCTGAGTCTTTGTTGACGAGCTCGCCTTTGGTATCGCCCTCAGGGGTGAGGTCTAGGTGGAGTTCTGAGCAGGGTCCGCAGGGGCCGGTATCCCCCATTTTCCAGAAGTTATCTGCCACGTTTCCGTTGACGATGTGGATCTCTGGATCGAGTCCTTTTTTCTTAAATAGCTCAGCCCAAAGGTCGTATGCCTCGTTATCAAATACTGATGGGTCTCCTTTAGATTTATCAGGATTATAAACGGTAGCGTAGAGTCTCTCAGCCGGGAATCCCCAGCGCTCGACGAGTAGCTCCCATGCCCATGCGATGGCTTCTTCCTTGAAATAATCACCGAATGACCAGTTGCCTAACATTTCAAACATGGTGTGGTGGTAGGTGTCGTAGCCTACGTCATCTAGGTCATTATGCTTGCCTCCAGCACGGATGCATTTCTGGGTGTCCGTGGCGCGAGCAGGGGTGTAGGGCGCCTTCTCAGTGCCTAGGAAATATGGGACAAATTGGTTCATCCCCGCATTGGTAAACAACAATCCAGGTGACTGCGGAAGCAGCGGTGCGGAAGGCACGATGGTGTGTTGTTTCTCAGCGAAGAAATCTAGGAAGCTTTGACGAATTTCTGAAGCGGTCATTTTTTGAATGGTGAACGGTAAATAGTGGATGTGGAGTTACTCACCCAGCGCATGCGCTGATAGGGGATGCGGGAGAGTTAGTAAAGGATTTACCAATCTAGATTATGTCCTCGGGTGTCGATATGGGTGAAGCTTGTATAGGCACCTATGCCGCCTTTGAAGAATCCTTCTTTGCGTAGTTGTCTAGCGGCTTTGGTTACTTTGCTGGCATCTACTCCATAGAATTGAACGCTGAGAGCTCCATTTGTTAGGCGTTGAGATTTTGAACGTCCACGAAGAATTCTATTGTGGGCAGGAGAGCGGTAGATGCTGAGAAATGGTTTTGTCTTCGCTTTCAGACGTGATGCTAGCTCGTCTACGACTCTCAGAGTAGGGGCTATATTTTGCCATAAATGTCTTGGTGGAATGGAGCTTGTGTTTTTGGATCTGGTCTTAAAGTAAGGATAGAGTATGTCATAAGGCGTGATATTTTTTAGGCCGAGGTCTTGGATGAAATTGGCATACCGTAGGACGTCTGGGCCTTTGTCACCCACCCAAGATTGGGGTATTCCTTTGACTGGCTTTGTGCTGTATTGAACTTCAATAGGTTCTGACTTTTTGGGAGCCGGTGGCTCTGCATGGGTTAGGCCTGTAAGTACTGCATAGGAGAGTATGGTGGAGTATAGTTTGGATTGGTTGATCATGATAGCTCAGGGCGTTAACTCGGGGTATGTGGCTCGAAGGTGGTGGACTGGAGGTAGGTGTTGGCTTTGGTGGCTTTTTCTGCCTGCTTTTGTAGGGTTTGCTGGAGGCGGGTGGCTTTGTCTTTGTTCTTGGCTTTCACCTTTCTTACTGAGGTGCCGTCTTTCTGGATGATGTGGGCGTTTTGGTTGTCTTCGAAGGCGGTTTTGAGAATTTCTGTG
>CALFBV010000124.1 GCA_937951395.1 uncultured Rubritalea sp. | reverse complement strand
GGGGCTGTTTCCAGCCCCTACTCTAATGCGGTAATATCACAAATTCCACTTAAGTTAGCACACAGTTTTAGCATGAAACAATAACATACTTTGCACCATCACACAAATTGCGGAGTGGCATTAGGAAGCAGATAGAAAAATTCTTCCCCACCTGACATCAAATCAGATGGGGAAAATATTTAGTAGAATTCTCTTACTTAGACAGATCCTTCAATAGAGGTATAGAGCCTGTGGCTTTAGTTCCATCTGGCTTGCTAATTTCTACCCACCATTTTGTATCTGCTGGGAGTGGATCTGGAGCCATCGTGTGAATGTCGTAATCATCGTGTGATGGTGCGTAGACTCCTTTTCCTGGTGCAGATAAGGTTTTGTCTGCAGTTCCTATCCAGACTCTAACTACCGTTTCCCCTTTGTCATTAAAGGGTAGTTTAACGATGAGGTGACCTTCTTTACCTGCTTCTACAGCTCCGTGTCCTTGAGCTGCGTCTACTTTGATACCCTCTATTTCATGGGAACCTAGAGTTACTTCTTCTCCGTGGTCGTGGTCATGGTGATCGTCGTGCTTATCATCTGCTTTATGATCATCGTGCCCATCATGATCAGCGTGTTCGTGCCCATGATGATCTTTATGTGCGGAGGTCGTTTTATGTTTATCTCCACAGCTGACGAGTAGTCCTGAGAGTCCTAATGCGTATAGTAATGTGTATTTTGTTTTCATGTTTCTATTTTTGGTTGTTAAGTTATTAGCTTATTTCTGTTGGTTTGGTTAGACTTTTTTCTTCATCAGGATTTTTATGTATGGCTGCGAATCCTGCTGGGACGATAATTAGGTTAAGAAATGTCGATGAGAGTAGTCCTCCTAGGATCACGACTGATAGTGGTGCTAAAATTTCATTCCCTGGTTGGTCGCCTTTTAAAACGAGTGGGATCACGGCTAGCGCGGCTGTTAGAGCGGTCATCAAAATAGGGATGAGACGCTCAGCTGATCCTTGGATGATTGCTTCTGACATGGTTTTCCCTTCATGGGTCATCAAGTAATCGTAGTGATTCACTAGGAGGATTCCGTTTCTAACAGCAATGCCGAATAGAGTGATAAAGCCCACCATGCTGGCGATGGAAATAACGGGAGCGGTGTAATGACCTCCTAGGTTAAACAATGCAGCAGTATTGCTCATCAAGTTCGGTGACTCGGTGATGTAGATAGCAGCGATTCCACCGATGAGAGCTAGCGGAAGATTCACCAGAACGAGCAATGAAACTCGGAATGAACCAATGGCTAGCTGTAGCAAAAAGATCATAATGACTAAGACGATGCCACTGAAGAGGAAGATAGTTTTACTCGCTGCTTGCTGAGCTTCAAACTGACCTCCGTAATTAACGATGTAGCCATATTTCTGAACGATCGGATCGACTCTCATTTGCACTTGTTCTACGAGATGACCTAAATTGTAGCCTTCTGCTACATTAAGCGTCACCACTGCTTTACGCTGGGCGTTTTCCCGTGCGATGAGGTTCGATGTCATCTCCGGGCCTATATCAGCGACTTCGTGAAGTCTTACTAATGCTCCAGATTTTCCACGTAGTATGAGGTTCTCTATTTTTCCAATATCGTCCCGATCTCCTTGTTCCATGCGGACAGCTAGATTGTATCGTTTTACCCCTTCATTGACCTCAGCTACAGTCACCCCAAAGGCAGCATTTCTGACCTGCTCTGCTGCTGCTCGTGGCGTAAGACCAAAGGCCGCTAAGTCAGCTGGGCGGTAGTTGATCGGTAGAGACTGAATCATGACTTCGCGGTTCGCAGCCACGTCTCTGGCTCCAGGAAGCGGCTTGAGGACTGCTTCTATTTCTTTTGCAATGACGCGTAATTTATCAAGATCATCACCATAGACATTGATCGCAATGGCAGCTGGGGTTCCAGAGAGGATGTGACTGAGTCGGTGCTCAATGGGCTGTCCGATATTGGTGGAAATCCCTGGGACCTTTTCTAGAATATTACTAATTTCTAGCCGGACATCATCATTGTCATACCCCTGCTTCACACTGACCTCTATTTCAGAATTACTCACTGGCTCAGCGTGCTCATCTCGCTCGGCTCTTCCAGTTCTACGGGTGACACTTCTCACTCCTTCCAGCTTGATAAACTGTTTCTCGATAGAGCTTGCCATCCGATCACTGGCATCAAGCGATGTACCAGGAGGAGCAAAGAGAAATACGGTGAATGTGCCTTCTTTGAATTCTGGTAAAAAGGATTTTCCGAATGTGGAACTCAGCCAGAGTGCCAGCAAGGTAGTAACTAATGCCAACGTGATGACAGTTTTCTTAAACCTGACTGCACCTTTCAAAATAGGAACATAGATCGACTTTAGCCATCTCACCAATGGTGGTTCAGCAGACTCATCTTTATCAGCTTTCCCTTTCATTAGATAACGACACATCGCTGGTGTCACGGTGAGCGCGACTAGTAGTGACGCTATGATAGAGACTCCAAAAGCAATTCCTAGTGGACGAAAAAATCTACCTTCTATACCTTCCAAAAACATCAGAGGCAAGAACGCTAGCACGATGATGATAGTGGCAAACACCATTGCTGGGCGGATTTCATTGCTCGCATCTAACAGAACTTTCATTCGTGGTTGGCGCTCAGTTTCAGGCTTGGCTGCGTTTTCATTGAGCCTACGGAAAACATTTTCTACATCAATAATCGCGTCATCAACTAAGCTGCCAACTGCTACTGCTAGACCACCCAAGGTCATAACATTGATCGACATATTAAACCAATCGAACACTAGTAAGCCCGTAGCGAGTGAGAGAGGGATGGCTGTTAGAGTGATGATCGTCGTCTTAATATTTAGCAAAAATAAGATCAAGATGATCGCTACAATGATGGCTGCATCACGTAGAGCGTGGACGACGTTTGTCACGGAGAGATTGATAAAGTCTGATTGACGGAAGATCTGGCGATTGATTTTCAGACCTTCAGGCAAGGAACTTTCCAAGTTATCAAGGGCGTTATCTATACTTTCTGTGAGGATGAGAGTGTTTGTGCCGGGAGCTTTCTGAATGGTCATGACGACGGCACTATTAGCGCTATCAGCGCCAGTTCCTCGCTTGGGAGCAGGTCCCATTTTGACATTAGCTACTTGCCCTATTGTTACGGGGAATCCTTCGTAGTATTTGATCACCGTTCCTGAAATATCCTTCACTGAAGTCACTCTACCACTCTGTCTGAGAGGTATTTCCAGCGAGTTCACATCGGGTAAATACCCAGCACTCAGAGTGGTGTGGGATTGCTCAGTTGCTTCAATGACATCTTGAATAGTTAAGTCGTAGAGCAGTAAATCATCTTGTCTCACAAGAACCTGATACTCTGGCAACTCCCCTCCGATGACGGAAACCTGCGATACTCCAGGGATGGCTAGAAGTTTATTTCGTAAGTCAAACTCAGCGTAGGATCTGAGGTCTAGCTCATTCATCGTTTTATCTGGAGACGAAATAGCCAACAGCATAATTTCACCAGTGATCGAGGTGATAGGAGTCATCTCAGCATGAGCTTCTGGTGGTAGATCCTCACGCACCGAGTCCAGCCGCTCAGAGACCAGCTGACGCGCGGTGTAGATGTCCGTGCCCCAGTCGAACTCCACATATGCAACGGACAGACCGATGGCGCTAGAGGTGCGAACACGCCTCACACCTGGCACTCCATTCACAGAGCTTTCTATCGGGAAGGTCACATATTGCTCTACCTCATCGGCAGCCAGTCCTGGTGACTCAGTCATGATGACTACAGTCGGAGCATTCAACTCTGGGAATACATCTACGGGAGTTTTAGAAAGACGCATCCCTACCACAGCCAGTAGGACACCCGCTAATATGAGCACTAGAGATGAGCGCTCTAGGGAAAATTTAATCAGTTTGCTTAACATAAGATTTAAATTTTAACTAGTGGTCAGTATCGTGAAATGTTCCGTCTGCATGGAAATGTCCACCTTCTTGAGTTTTCCCTCCTTGCTCACTGGCTAGCTTCAGCTCGTAAACTCCATTGAGAACTACTTCATCATTTGGTCCCAGTTCACTTTTTATCTCAATCCAGCGATCATCACTGACGCCTAAGTCCGCCTCCACCCGGATTGCTTTGTTAGGATCTTTGGGATCACGTTTGAAAAAAACATGAGTCAGCCCATCTCTAACAACCGCTGACTTAGGAATGGCTAAAACGATGCCATCGGTAGACTCCTCAGCTATTTCTAGAAAGGCAGAAACGCCTGATCTAGCCCAAAACTTACCTTCATTAGGTTTGGCAAAAAGGGTGATCGTCCGATTCATAGCATCAGCTGTTAGACCTATTTTTAGTTCCGCAGGAATCGAGTTATTGATGTCTCTATTATTTGACTGCGGAGAAACGATGTTCACTTTTTGCCCATCTTCGAAACGTGAAATATCACTCTGCAGAGCCATCGCACGGAAACGAACTTGCGCTGGATCAATCGTAGTCAGAATCAGCGAAGACTCATCGACAAATGCCCCATTGGTTACATTCAGAGAAGAGACAACACCAGATTCACTGGCTTTTACTACGATCCAGTTCGTCACTTTTTCAAAATCCGCTTCCACCCCCATCGTCTCGGCGATACTGTTGAATAAAGATTCTGCCGCTGTGAGCACTGCTTCCTTTTGTGTGATTTCTGTCTTCAGACCTGCCACCTCAGCATCTAGATCAGCTCGCTTATAGTTAGCCTTTTTGAGATCGGTTTGTCTCTTTTTCGCTAGCTTATAGTTTTCAGAGGCCTGCTTGAGATCTGCTTCAGCCAGCTTTATTTTCTGAATCATTTCTATCAGCTCGATAGATTTGAACCGATAGAGAGGTGCTCCTTTTTCTACTTTATCAAACTGATCCACAAGGAAAGCGATATGTCCAGAGACCATCATGCGGTGTTCGTGTTTGGCTAGCGGGAGCAGCTCAAAAGATCCGGGAACACGAAAGGCATCCTGCAAGTTACGGCGTTCCACCTTAGCAAAAGTAATGCCTAGATTACTACGCACAGTAGCGGGGATATTGATTCTATTTGTTATTACTTCTGGATCCTCCATTTCTGAAGCATCTGAATGAAGTTCTTTTTCCTGAGTGCAGGAAGTGAAGATGGATAACATCGCAATGAATGTGAAGCATCTATGATTAACATATTTCATAATATTATTTATTCGTAATGACTGATTTATGATTTGTAGGCCCTAACAGGAAACGAATGTCTGATTCGACTTGTGATTTCTTGAGTTGGATATCGATGATTTTGAGCTTTGCCTCGTGCGCTCTGATCAAGCTTTCTAATAGAACTAGACTGTCTCCTTCACCGAGAGATATGAGTTTTTTGGCATCGATTAATTGCTGATCCACCATAGGAATTAGTATTTTTCTCATAGTCGCATTCTGTACGGAGAGAGCATTTTTTCTAGATTTGAGAGCTGCTAGCCTACCCACATAGCGCTCGTATTCTGTCTCGAATGCTGCTTGAGCGACTTGACGTTTCACCTTCGCTTCAGCGATTCCACCTCTATTGGCATTTAGCGATGGAATAGGAATAACACCAAGGAATCCAATACTAGACTGACCTTGATCTTTTTCACCCTGCGCTCCGATTTCGAGGTCAGGATATTGCTTTCTAATTTCTGACAAGAGATCATACTCAGCTACTTTATACTCGCTGCGCAGTCTATTCAGCGATGGATTGTTTACTGCAAGTCGGCGGTTACTCGGAATCCAGCTTTTCACACTAAGCGTAGAGACAAGTTTAACAGGAGCGCTAGGTGAGAGCCCCATCAGTCCGCGGATTTCCTGCTCCATCGCTAATAGTTCACCTCTTAAACGATCAATCTCAAGCTTCTGGGAAGTTTGCTCAATCATGAAAAGATTTGCCTCAGTCTTTGGTATTTCTCCCTGCTCAGCAAGTAGCTTACTTGATTTCACTATTGAGTCTAGAGTGCTCACAACATTCTTAGTTTGGTCAAGTTCACTTTGTAGCGCGGACCATGCTAGCCATTTTTTCTCTAGATCACGAGACACTCGCCACTCTTCCTCCGCCACACGATCTAGCTCTGCATGCATTACCGCTTTTGCCTGAGACTTCTCTACTCTGAGTCGCCCAGAGAGAGGAACTGTCAGAGAGATAGAAGAGCCTATTGTCCACGGCTTAGGGACACTATTAGTTACCTTAAGAACATCAAAACTAACTTTAGGATCATCCCACAGCCCAGCATGTTTTACTGTCGCCGCTGCCACATTTGCTTTCAATCTAGCGACTCGTAAGTCTGGATTATAAACCAACGCGATCATCTCTGCTTCACTTAATGAAACACCGTTTGAAGGATTAAAGCTTGTGAATTTACCAGATCGAGTCTCAATTTGCTTCACAAAATCCATCACTAAATCGGTGTCAGGTGCCTGATTTAGCCACTTACTAGAATGGCTGGGTAGATCGAGAGGTTGCTTTTGAAATTTTTGTAAGCCTTGGCAACCACACAAAGATACTAGTGTGCTGACAGCCATGATACATTTGACCGCTTGTGATGCTCTATCTTTATTCATCCAGGCTGAACCTAGATGTTTGAGTATAATTTTTTTCATAATGCCTCATTAGGCTAAAGAAAGTGTTCATTGATGCTTATATCTTTTCCAACTATGTTTAAATACCTTATCTACGGGAACACGAGGACGTACAATCAGGTTTAACACAGAAACAATGTTCATTAATAAATAGTAATTCAGCAGCGCATGCCTATCTAAAAACAATACTGGAG
>CALFBV010000123.1 GCA_937951395.1 uncultured Rubritalea sp. | reverse complement strand
TGGAAATCATTATAGGTTTTATTTTACTGATTATCATCATCGCGATTGTTGCATCGGCTAAATTTGGGTCTTTCGCAGTTCGTAAAGGTTATCCTCCAGGACGCGCTAAGAAATATCCCTTTGTGATAGCTGGTGGTGCTATCTTTTTAAATATCTTCGGGCAAACGATACTCAGTTTTTTTAGTCAAGATATGATGGTCTTACTATTTATTTGCTGGGGGAGTTTTGTGGTGCTGGCTATGACTGCTATTCTGGTGATGGCGTATAAGAACATGAGGACTGCACCTGACGCTAACTCAACTAAACCTTCAAAACCTAAAACAAAATGATAGCGAGATTAAGAGGAGAAATTTTAGAGTCACTACCTAACAGGTTAGTGATTGATGTGAATGGCGTGGGCTATCTGGTGAGTATTCCGTTATCGACCTATGATAAACTGAATCCCCAAGCTGGCGACAAAGTAGACATCCATACCCACTATCATGTGCGTGAGACCGCGCATACGATTTATGGTTTTGCATCAGATGAAGAAAAGGAATTATTTTTACTCTTGATCGATCGCGTCAGCGGCATCGGGCCATCCATCGCTATGGCGGTGCTTAGCGGAATGCCAGTGGATCACTTCAAAGCCTGCGTGGTGAATAACGAAGTAGCAGCCCTTTCTAAAATCAAGGGGTTAGGTAAAAAAGGTGTAGAGAGAATCATCCTAGAGCTCAAAGACAAGATCGGTGTAACCGAGTCTTGGAAGAACGCATCTGCGGAAGGTGTCTCCAGTGCTGTTAGTGATACTGAGCTGGCTTTGATCAGCCTTGGATACAAACAAGTGGAAGCCAGAAAAGCGGTCAAGGCCGCAGCGGATGCAGATAAGGATGCTGGCACTGATGAGTTGTTAAGAACCGCTCTTAGGGTGTTGAACTCTTAAGTGTGTCGGAGTAACTAATCCTTAGAAGCTTTCGGATCTAATGCATCACGTAATCCATCACCAAGGAAGTTTAATGCTAGTAAAGTTAGTGCGAATACAATGGATGGGAAAATGAGCAGTAATGGTTTAGTTTCCATGTAGTTGGCTCCTTCGTTAAGCATGATTCCCCATGAACTGTTTGGTGGCTGGACTCCTACTCCTAGAAATGAAAGTGTGGCTTCTGTAAGGATGAATCCTGGAATCGTGAGGGTGGTGTATACGATGATTGGCCCCAGCTGATTTGGTAGGATTTGCTTGAAAAGGATGTTCTTGTGCGAGAGACCCAGAGATACGGCAGCTTCGACATATTCTAGTTTTTTCGTAGAGAGAACCTGAGACCTGACGACACGAGCCATGGTATACCAGCCTAGAAAGCCGATGGTGAGGCAGAGGGGTAAGATGTTTACGATTAGATTTACGATGCCTTCAGGCATAGAATTGAGTAATTTAGGCTCATGCTCTTTTGCTGCAGAGGATATCACGATAGAGAAAAGAATGACTAGAATGAGGAAGGGGAGTCCGTAGAGTATGTCTACAATACGCATCATGATGGTGTCTAGCTTACCCCCCTTGTAGCCTGATATAGCGCCATAACTAACTCCGATGATAATGGAGATAAGTGTGGCAATGAGTCCTACTAATAATGAAACCTGGCCTCCATTCAGGACTCGCGAGAGCAGATCTCTACCGAGTTGGTCTGTGCCCAGCCAATGTTCAGCAGAGGGCGCGGCGAAAGAATTAGCCAAGTTTGTATGACGAGGTGAGTTGATGAGGGGGGTGGCAGGTAGGATGAAGCAGATTGCAAAAATGAAGACTAGAACCCAGAGGCTAATAAATGCCATTCGGTTCTTTTTAAGTCTAAGCCAAGCGTCTGACCAGAGTGAATTTCCTTGTTCAATTTTCATGATGATGGAGCAATAAAATTTCTGTTAAGAACGAAGTCTAGGGTTGAGGTAAGTGAGGAGAATATCAGCGGCTAGGTTTACTAGCACGATGAGAATACCGAAGAGTAATACCATTCCTTGGAGTAGGAAGTAGTCTCGTTCTATCGTGGCATTCACAAAGTGTTGACCCATCCCGGGGATTTGGAAGATTGTTTCAACTACGAAGGAACCGGTGATGAGCATGGCAAAAGCTGGTCCGAGGAATGCGATGGCGGGAACTAACCCGCCTTTGAGTGCATGTTTAACTATAATGCTAGTCTGAGACACTCCTTTGGCCTGGGCTGTACGAATGAAATCCTGTGAAAGTATATCTAGCATTCCTGCGCGTGTAATACGTGCCAAATAAGCTGCTGTGCCGAGGCCAAGTGTAATAGATGGGAGTATCCAGTCGAAGGGGTCACCCCAGCCTGCTACCTTGAGGAAGGGGACTTGAGTAGCGATGAATTTAGCAAATAAGGGACCAATTACGAATGAGGGTATACTGATGCCTAACATGGCTATGAACATCGAGCCATTATCGATCAGAGAATTATGTTTCAAGGCGGAAATGATGCCTGCAGGTATACCTATGACAATGGCGATCAACATACCGCTGACACCCAGAACCACAGAAACGGGGAAGGACTGACCGATGATTTTAGAAACCGGCTGTTCCTTTTTAATTGATTTTCCCATTTCGCCTTTGAATAGGTTTTTCCAGTAATGCATGTATTGAACAGGCTGGCTCTTATCGAGATGGAAAATCCTCATGTTTTCTTTTCTTACCTGAGGAGACATTGCTTTTTCATCCGTCAGAGGATCACCAGGGATCATACGAATGAGGAAAAATGTCAGGGTTAGTAGACAGACGATAACAATAATGCCTTGCAGGAGTCGGTCGATGATGGTCTTTAGCATGATGGTGAGGTGGTATGGTGAAGCATTAGATTAGTTTTCTAAATCAATGAATTTGTATGGCTGGCTTTTCATAATCATAGGATGCCAATTCTTAACGGATTGATGGACTAAATAATTACTAGTATACCAGTAAAGGGGTATAATGGGCATTTCTGACATGTAGAGAGCTTCAGCATCCTGTAAGAGTTGAAGTCGTGTTGTGGGGTCTTTAGCTATTTCTGCTTCACTCAGCTTGGCTTCGTATGCCTCACTACTCCAGCCTGTGCGGTTATTACCATCGCCTTTTTTCCACATGTCTAGGAAGGTGGTCGGGTCAGGGTAGTCGCCAATCCAGCCTCCTGTAGCGATGCCGTAGTCTAGTTCTGACATACGAGTTTGGTAGCTACCCCACTCGCGCTGTTCGATTTTGACATCGATTCCTAGCTGCTCTAGCCACATTGCTTGAAGTGCTTCAGCGACGGTCTTAGCACCTTCTTTATCCGTAGTGAGTAGAGTGATTTTTAATGCGCCTGGGTTCTCAGCGTATTTTGTTTTTGCAAGATAGGCTTTAGCTTTTACAGGGTCATAGGATAATTCACCTTTAGCTTTATAATTTCCCATCGGAGGCACAATGCCTGTTGCTACTTGTTGGCCGCCTTTAAGAACGTATTTGATGAGAGATTCCGAGTCTGTCGCGTAAGCGATTGCTTTGCGCACATTGAGGTCATCCAGCCCTTCTTGATTGTGGTTGAAACGTAGAAAGTTAGTGCCCAGGTAGGTTTCTTGTCGTGTGCTTTTTGGATGCTTTTCTTTAGAATACTCGATCAACTCGGGTGCAAGGGCATAAGTAACATGAAGCTGATCATTGTAGAACATTCGAGCTTCAGTGTATTGGTTCGATATCGGGAGGAAAATGATGCCGTTGAGTTTTACGTTGTCTATATCCCAGTAATATGGGTTTTGATGGACTTCGATCTTATAATTGAATTTCCAAGTCTTCATTTTGAAAGCACCATTGGAGACGAGGTTCTCTGGCTCTGTCCATTTAGTGCGTCGCTCCGAGATGGTGCCATATTGAAGGACGGTGTGCTCAGGCACAGCAAACCAAGTGTAGTGTTTTGTGAGATCAGGGAGGAAGGGGATCGGTGAGCGTAAGTTGATTTTTAGCGTGTAGTCATCCACTGCTGCAACTCCTACTTTAGCCATATCCCACATGTCTTTCCCTGCGTGTGAGAGATAGGTTTTTAGGATGGCTTGCTGAGTGGGTGCATCAATGTTTTCTGGCCAAGCAAACAGAGTGGAGTCTTCAATAATAGCTTTCAGCTCAGATTCACCAATTTTATTTAAACCGCTCCCTTTGATGAATTTGATTTTATCTTCTTTGCTGAGGTCTTCGAATTCTGTTTTCTCAAAAACAGACATGTCAACTTCTTCATCACCTCGGAAGTTGATTGTTTTGAGCTCTTCCCAGCGACCTGCATACTCTGAGTTATTCTCGATTAAGTATTTGTCGTTATGTCTTTTATTGTAGTCTTCCGCGCCTTCCATGTAGTAGAGCATCGAAGCGTATTTAGCTCCGAAACTAGGGCTCAGAATACGATGATACGCAAATACGAAGTCGTGTGCTGTGACTGGCTTGCCGTCTGACCACTTACCGTTAGTCTGAAGGTTAAATATCCATTCAGTGAAATCTGCATTAGGGGTCCAGGAAGAGGCTGCACCCGGTCTGTGAACACTTGGGTCAAGAGGGTCTTCTACACAGAGCCCCTCAAACATGGAACGAAGGATATTACTTTCAATGACTCCGGTGACTACCTGAGGATCGAGACCTGAGGGTTCATTGCTATTACCTAAGATCAGTTTTTTTTCTCTGGTGTAGTTGTCTAGCGATGACTCAGACTTGCAGTGGCAGAGACTGAGTGTGATTGTGAGAAAATATAGAGCTTGTAGTGCATGCTTCATGTTGGTGCTGAAATTGCAGTATTTTTGGAGAGCTTGCACACCTTTTTTCTGTTAATTTATCTTTTTTCTCATTTTTGCAAACACTTGCTTGATCTCTGCCCACGAAATCTCTAATGCATAGTGATGCTTGTCACTGATTCATTCAGATGACAATATTTACGATTTATGAAAGCCTACTTTATCCGACGATTATTACTATTGCCGATCACTTTGCTCGGAATCACACTAATTGTTTTTTTTATCACGAGGATAGCGCCTGGCGGTCCTATGGATCAATTACTGATGCAGAGTGCTGCCGCGGATGATAAAAAGTCTAGTGAGGGGAATTCAGCTGGCTTGAGTGATGAGGATATTGAGGCGATGGAGGAGGAATATGGGACTGATAAATTTTGGCTATATGCCTACGGGCAGTGGTTAGGAGTGATGCCTCGGGAGGACTTTATTTCTAAGTCAGAATATAGCACCTCTAGTGGCATGGAAAAGCTAGAGGATGGTAGTGAAAGGGTGCGTCTGGTGCTGAAAGGTGAAGATAGAATTGCTGAGATTATTAGAAATGGAGATGATTTAGTAAAAGCGGTCTATAAAGATAGTGGTAAGGACATTAGCGAGAATGGCTGGAAGGTGAAAATAGAAACTCCTGAGGATAGGAAGCTTCGTAAAGAAAAGCGCAGCAAGGGTAAGAAGGTGACAAAACGTGAGGGTCACAGAACGGTGGTATATAAGACGGCCTTTTCTGGAGTGATCCAGGGAGATCTACGTAATAGTAGGGAATTTCAAGATCCTGTGACATCAATGATAGGGGAGAAAATAACGATTTCGTTGTATTTTGGAATTCTTGCTCAGATGATTATTTATGGGGTTTGTATTCCACTGGGTATTCTAAAAGCAATTAAGCACAGAACGTATGTGGATAATATATCATCGATACTTATTTTCTTAGGCTATGCGATACCGGGATTCGCCTTAGGAGCTATTTTGCTGTCTTACCTAGGTGTCGACAAGCAGATTTTTCCATTGTTTGGTATGATGAGCCCGCAATATGAGGCAATGAGCTTCTTTGAGAGAATCACGAGCTGGGCTGCTATTAAGGATATATTTATGCACACTGTGCTTCCTCTTACGTGTTATGTTATAGGTGGCTTTGCTGTGACGACGATGATGATGAAAAACAATCTGATGGATAATTTAGCCGCGGATTATGTGCGGACTGCGATGGCGAAGGGAGTGCCTTTTAAGAAGGCGGTCTTCGGACATGCGTTTAGAAATTCGATGATTCCGATTGCCACTGGTTTGGGAGGGTTGATTTCGGTATTCATCGCAGGCTCTATGCTGATAGAAAAGGTATTTGATATTAATGGCTTTGGGCTTATGCAGTTCAGTGCTGTGTTGTCGAAGGATATGCCGCTGATTATGGGGACGCTTACATTTTCAGCTTTTTTGATGCTACTGGGCAATATTTTATCAGATGTGATTGTCGCATTAATTGATCCTAGAATTAAATTTAACTAAA
>CALFBV010000122.1 GCA_937951395.1 uncultured Rubritalea sp. | reverse complement strand
GCATACCGCTGGTTAATTTTTTTAGCACCTCCCAGTGCTCGTCGTCTAAATGTAATCTTTTTATCTCCACGAAGAAGATGTTAGAGCTTATTACTCATGAGTACAAGCTTTTTTAACTGTTATTTTGCAAACACGCCCTAGATAATAAATCGCAGATCGAAGAGGGGATCATGGAAGCTCTGAGAGAGAGTGGCGGAGTTCTTAGTAGTGTGGCAGTCTCGGATATAGGGAATATCTTCCGAGAGAATATACCTGAGGTGAATGTCGAAAGCCTCATCGATTGGCCATGCGTGACTTCAGTTTCAGGAGTTAATAGCAAACTAGGTTCAGGATTAAAACTGATCCCAGCAGCAGGTTTCGCTGTGGTGAAGTGTTCTACTGGATCCAGTGGTGTCGTGGATGAACTGGAGAAGTTAGGCGAATTAAATCAGGCTCAATGGTCTGATGCCTTGAAATCATTATTTGATGGAGGCACCACTAGAGAGCTGAAATACAAACCATCGCTAGCTCCAGTCTTACTAAGTGAGACACAGGAGCATCTTCTAAAGTCAGCTAGAAGTAATGATCTAACAGTTTGTCACGGCCCTCCAGGGACAGGGAAGTCATTCACACTCGCAGCGATAGCGATAGATCACATCGCGCGAGGGGATACTGTATTGATAGTGTCTAAGAAAGATGATGCAGTGGATGTGGTCTATCAGAAATTAGAAGGTTTACTGAACTCTAAAAAAGCGATTGTACGCGCTGGACGTAGTAGTTACCTAAAGAATCTTAAAGGCAGGGTCTCCAGGTTACTCGCAGTCAGGCATCCCTCACCTGGAAGCTAGAATAAAAGGATGGGGGCTGTAGCGGATGAGTTGTTGGAAAATTTACAGCAAATAGAAGATGAGGAAGATCAGCTTTCCGAAGAATACAGTAAATCTATTGCACGTGGAGAGGTATCAGCAAAACCCAACCCTCGTTGGTATGAGAGAATCTTAAAGCTCTGGTATGAGAGTAAGGTGAAAGATCGACCTATTTTATTAGATTTAGCAGGTCATCTTAATGCACTTCACCAACAAAAAGAAATCATCATCCGTAAGCTAATTAACGCACAACAAAATTACCTAGTGAGCAGTGTGCTGATCAATGCTGAGACGAGAAATGACCTAAGAAAACTTCTAACAGGCCTGAAGAAGGATAAGTCGTCTGAGCAGCTGAAAGCATTCCTATCAGCAGACTTTCACTCTATTTTAAATGTATTCCCTATCTGGATCACTAGCCTCAGTGATCTGCACCGCGTGCTGCCGCCAAAGAAAGAGATGTTTGATGTGGTGATCATTGATGAAGCGAGCCAGTGCGACATAGCGAGTGCCTTACCCGCGATACAGCGAGCGAACAGAGTGGTGATAGCGGGGGATGCTCAGCAGCTTAGGCATGTGTCATTCATCGCTCGAAACAGCATGAAGAAATTTGCCAATGATTTAAACGTCTCCGAACTCACTCAAGAAAAGTACGACTACCGTAACGTAAGCCTGATGGATCTAGCCATCGAGAATACCAATGAAGCCAGCCAAGTAGCGCTACTCAACGAGCACTTCCGGAGTCTCAAGCCGATCATTGATTTCAGTAACTCAGAGTTTTATCAAGGAGGCCTACGCTTGATGCGAGATCGCCCATGGGAAAAAGTTTCGGACCAAACACTTATCTTCAAACACTTTAATGGAGACAGGGCAGAAGATGGGGTAAACGCTACGGAAATACGTGCAGTGATAGCTGATCTAGAAATGATCATTGAATCAGATGATAAGCGCTGTGATCCACTCACAAGTATAGGAATACTCTCCCCATTCCGCGCTCAGGTTGATGCGTTGACTTTAGCGGTCAATGAATGGGCTCAAGAATCTAGCTTAGCCAACAGGCTCACAAGGCATCGGCTAAAGATAGGGACTGCGCATAGTTTCCAAGGTGAAGAGCGAGATATAATGTTGATCAGCATGGCTCTGGGGAAATCTGATAATTCAGGCTCACGCAGGTTTCTGGAACAAGAGGATATCTTTAACGTGAGTATCACCAGGGCGAGGCACCAGCAAGTGATTTATCATTCTGTGCTTCCACAGGATCTACCAGCTTCTTCTCTGCTTGCGAAGTATCTTACTTCATCTGGTGAGCTGCCTGCTTCTATCAGTGAAGATGAATCTAGAAATCTGGTAGACGAATTCGCTGAGAATTTCTCAAAAGCTTGCGAAGCCAAACAGATCACTTGTAAAGCAGGTGTGAGTGTGGCATCTATCCCAGTGGATGTCTTACTAGAAAAGAATGGAAACTATCTCGGTGTTGATCTGGTAGGATACCCCGGATATATGCAAGATGCGGTGGAGATAAATCAACAGCAAATATTAGAGCGAGCTGGTATGATGTTAGTTCCTGTAGGTTTTGTAGAATGGCAGGTGCAGCAGGAGAACGTGCTGGTTGAGATAGAGCAATTACTTAACTAAACTTGATATTTTAGTATTTACTGAGGAAAATCACGCTACGAGCTTGACATTTGGATGGATTTAGCTAGTTTTTCGCACCCAAGCAAGAATTCACTAGGAATTAGCTGGGGGCACAGTGAGCAGATCAATGATATCCATCTAATGGACTTCATTACTCCACAATCATAAAGTAAATAACCACAATCATTTCCAACATACCATGGCAAACTCAAAATCAGCACTCAAGCGCGTTCGTCAGAACGAAAGACGCAACACTCGTAACACAGACATCAAGACTCGTGTTAAGACACTTCGTAAGAAGACACTCGCAGCTGCAGAAGCAGGCGACAAGGCAGCAGCTACTAAATCATTCCAGGAGTTCACTTCTGTAGTAGACAAGTGTGCTAAGAGAAACATTTTTCACAAAAACAAGGCAGCAAACCTAAAGAGCAAGACATCACAGGCTATCACTAAGTCTGCGTAATTAAGATCGCTCACTGCACATTTACTTTATTGTAAAAACGAGAAGCTCTGATAAAGGACTTCTCGTTTTTTGTTTTAAGAGTTTTAAGTATTTAGTTTCCGTCGCTAACTATCCTATTTAATATCCAAGGATAATAGGTGGGACGATGATATTGATCTTACCTGTACTATTATCTTCATTAG
>CALFBV010000121.1 GCA_937951395.1 uncultured Rubritalea sp. | reverse complement strand
TTTATTAAATCCATTACCCACGATGTGCTTCTCAATGTGGTCAGAGAGTGAGGGGTGGATTCCATTCTCCACCAGCTGATTTCTCCATTCCTCGATCGGCATGGTAGGTGTATCTGGGTAATTCTTGTGAAACGTGATGATGGTGTCTTCAGCAGTAGCGATAGCCTTCTTCCATCCAGCCTGGTCAATGATGTGGTCACCACGGTTAGTGATTTTCTTTTCCTTGATGAGTTTACTAATCTGGAGCTCGGTGTGTTCACTTGTGAAGGGTGAATTAGTGAGTGGTTTTTTAGTGCTAAGGATAGGTGATTTCTGAATTTCTGTTAGAATGAGCTGGCGTAGATTGTCTGGGCTTTCAGCACGCTGCTGGAGGAAATCCAACCTAGTTTCACTACGAAACTGTCTAGGTTCAGCAAGTGCATCAAGTATCACGCCCCCACCTAATGTCCCTTGTTGTGCTCCATCACGTATCACAAACCGATCTCCTACACAGGCCGTGATAGGGGACTCTAGTCTAAGTTGCGCGAAGCATGCTTCACCGGGAGCTAGCTGAGTCTGAGAGTGAAGCACTATCCTGGCGCGCACACGTGCAGTGCCGTGGTGGAGTATCACTATTTCAGTGTGTTTGAGCACACGCTTCGTGGCACTTTGACCGCGGATGCTTCTCTCTTGGCGGCTGAGTGATACGTCTAGCGTAGAAGTTTCTGCTAGGATATCTGGAAAGGTGATTACAGAGCCACGTTGCACCCCAGGTTTACCACGTTCATTGATTGGTAGATCAGGGGCATTAAGCGCGGTACGCATGCCATGTGTGGTGGTCTCTACCTTAGATGAATGATTCTGAATTCCGCGGATGTTAGAGGTAAGTTGTTCTGGCATGCAGCAGACGGTGTCGCCTACAGAGAGCATGCCTCCAGTGAGGGTGCCTGTGATGACTGTGCCCACACCAGTAGGGGAAAATACACGGTCCACAGCGATCCTGGGGATAAGGTTTTTCGGAGACTGTTTTAGGTCTTTGATGCGGGTGAGAATTTCTGCTTTGAGGGCATCTATCCCTTCACCAGTGATCGATGAGACAGGGATAATCGTTGCTTTTTCTAAGCTCGTTCCAATGAGTTCATCTCGGACGAGCTCCTCCGTGAACTCGATGTCCTCAGCGAGATCAGCCTTTGTGAGCGCAATGATTACATTCTCAACCCCTAGGTAATTCAAAATATGTAGGTGTTCTTCAGACTGGGGCATCCAGCCATCATCTGCGGCCACGATGAATATAGCGATATCTAACGCACCAACACCTGACACCATGTTGTTTACGAAATCCGCATGACCTGGCACATCGATGATGCCTACTTCGTGATCCTTGCCTTTATCGCGCAGAGTGAGATGGGCAAAGCCGAGTTCGATCGTAACACCGCGTTTCTTCTCCTCTGGAAGCCTGTCTGGATCGATGCCAGTGAGAGCCTTGATCAGTGAGGATTTCCCATGGTCGATGTGACCAGCTGTGCCGAGTATGCAGTGCATGTTAGAAAAAAAATTAGGGTTTGATGACTTCAGTAATGCGACCTTTTTCAAAATCAAACGTCGTCATCTCTAATCGGACAATGTCACCATCCACAATCGTATCACGCATTTCAGCGTGCTTTAACTGCATGTGACCGATGATCTGTTTGCCATTTTTTAGTTCTACACAAAACGTGCGCCCATCACCCCTGCGGTTGATCACTTTTCCCTGAGTTACTATCGGTGAGTCTTTCATTATTGCCAATAATCTAATCCGAGATGAGACATTGTCCAGCCAGATTACCGCATCGGATAGACAGGGGAATCAAGCTAGGGATAGCATCTGTTCACGATATTTGAAATTCCAGAAAGCATGAAGTCTTTTTTAGGGTAATGTCTTGGCTATTTTAGCCTGAGTCCCGCATAGGATCACAGTAACAGACATGAAGATGACCTCACCAAAATGATATTTCTTATGATTTCCAGTTCTGGGGTCTTCGATAACAGTGAAGGAGTCGGATGCCCTTGAGCCAAAGGTAGAATCTGTGAGCTTGTCATGTAAAATAGAGGTTGCTCTGAGCGTGGCAGTGAAGGTGAGAAAAATAGCAAGGGTGAGTTTGATTAAAGAGGTGCTCTGGGTTAAAGGTAAGGTTATAAGTAAAAGAAGGAAGTTGGTTGAGTGGTTAGGTATTACAGCGATCAGTCGGTATTTTATTCGGGGGTAAACTCTCTGCTTGCTTTGAATGTGCTGAGCGCTATTCTCGCTCAGCACTATAATTTATCTATCGCCCTAGTAGTTCAACGGATAGAACAAGGCTTTCCTAAAGCTTAGATGTAGGTTCGATTCCTACCTGGGGTATACTGCGGATACCTTTCTCAGCATTTACTACAGCGTCTAATATTTCCTTTAGTTCTGCGGCTACTTTTGGGTATTTGTTGATGACATTGTTTTGCTCTCCGATGTCTGTGGATAGATTGAAGAGTATGGCTCCTTTATTCTTGTCTGCTTCTTTGCTGCTTTGGATGTATTTCCAGCTTCCTTTTCGAAGGGCTATTTTTTTACCAGCTTCTT
>CALFBV010000120.1 GCA_937951395.1 uncultured Rubritalea sp. | reverse complement strand
GCTCGTTTCTTGGATATAGCACTAAAAAGATCGTAGTTCTTGGATGGCTTACGGTAGTTCATGCCTTTAAACTACTTTCTGATAAGAAAAATTAAATACTTTAAAATGTAAACCGGGCTCAGAGGTTTCCAGAAGTGCCCTTATTTCGAAACTCTTATCTCCGCACTGAACTAAATGCTATTTAGAAAACATTTAAGACCGATTAGATTCTGGAGTTGGTGTTATAACGCGTTCGCGACTTGCCGAGATCTTTTTTGTTTTTTCTCTACTGAAAAGTATGGCGCAAAGAGGGTCGAGTGTTTTACATTCAAGAGATTAAGCTTGTTATCTTTTATAATCAACTAGTTAAGCGTTCTTTCGTCCTGTTTATTCAGATGAAAACACATGTTTTTGAGACGTTGCTGATGAAGTTGACTTTGTTTCAGCCTTGTAGAATAGGGCTGTTCTGAGTGACTTCAGGAGACTGAAAATGAAAAACTCAGCCTTAAGCTTGGGCTGAGTTTTAGATGCCTGTGTTAGCAAAGGATGAGGCCGATCGGGACGCTGAATGATAATAGATTTTTAATGGTGTTAAGCTCGATGAGGTGAGTTGCAAGTGGTTAAAAATCGATCACAAATCCACCGCGTAAAGTCACTGCGCGGGCGATGTCAATGTGCACCCAGCGCAGTGCGTATTTTGCTCCCCATGAGTCACTTACAGCCACTTCATTCGTTTTTTCATTGTAGCCTATGATCATGCATATATGATGGTTGGCTACTTCTCGAAGTAAGGGGGTTTCTTTTTTAGACTCTGCACTGATGAGTTCAGCCCATGCGGTGAAGTCGGTTATCTTTCGTCTGTCCTTAGTCCGCTTGTTTGCTAGCTGATTGTATCTGGAAAGGCTCTTCATTTGCCAAAGGATAGGCACTCCTTTATCGATGTATTTCTTGAGGGTCTTCATGTCTAAATCTTTTTGAAGCTCTAGATCACGGATTTTACGTGCCTTACTCCTCACGATTCTTTTACAGCTCTCCATGAGCCGGTTAGTATTAGTTCCACCCTCTGCAGAGGTAGCGGCGACAGCGAGCAGATACATGTCCGCAGGGATGGACATGTAGCGCATGGCGCGCTCTGCAGTGGCTGGTGCGCAGTAGCCTTTTGGGCCTTGATTTACCATCGGGATATTGTCGATTAAGACGTCACCGTTTTCTTTTCTTCTAACGTTTTTCGCGATAATGACTTTCATGTCAGAATCATTCACTCGGTCAACTTTACCTTCCGCATCAGCCACACTGACAGGTGTGATCAGTAGACTAACGTATTCTTTATCTCGTTGCGATAGAATAAAAGCATGTCCTTCCCAATCCCAGCGAAGTACTTTTCGACGATCTTCTTTTTCGCCATAATACTGCTTTATGGGCTCACCTATCTGACCGGTTAGTGTCTTAGTGAGAGTCTCTGTATCTAGGTCTATCGCTTCATCGAGAGATGTAGGAGGCTTGGAATCAGGGTGCATTTTTTTGAAATGATCTTCACCCATGCCCCTCCTGGATCCGAAGTCGCCTTTGTTGGCAAATACCAGCGAGAACAGCTCTACCTTGCCATCAGTAGCTCCATAGAGAGTGGCGCAATAGGGGTGTGCTCCCAGAAAAGAATAGTTTGGGCGTGTGTAGGTGCGGTAGCTCGAGGTAGCGGGTGCAGATGACTCTACGGGCCAGCGAAGACGCTTCGCAGTAACAGCAGCAGATTGCTCCCAGAGAGTCCCATTACTATTAAATAAAGGCTGGCCGATGACCCGATTCATTTCTCCGATTACATCTGCCTTGGCCTTTAGCGAGGCCTTCGCTTTATCAATGCTCTCTGAGGTTAATAGATGCATGGGGATTTCGCATGTGCCGCCTTTTAGCATTACCTGCATGCTACCATCTTTGATGGCCAAGACTTCTACGCTAATACTCTTACCTAAGCCCTTGTGTGTGATTTCTATCATTTCACCATTAGCATTATTAGTGCTGATAGCTAATAGTAAGCCTAAAGACAGCTTGTAGAGAGTTTTCTGTAATTTGTTTAAAGAGTGATTCATGTTTCTTATTTCTAATAATGTAATCTACACACATGGTAGTAGTAATGACGAGGGAATCAATCTTATAAAGAATAATATTTGATTTGCTGACTCTTGCGAATTCTGCTGTTTTTTAGTATCCCCTAAGTTATGAAATACGTGCTTACGTTCATTATCGGGGCCGTCTACCTCTGCTACCTAGTCACAGGACAGGATAAAAAGGTTGAGGTCGAGGTTTCCTACTAGTCAACAGGGCTGAGCCATTTTCAATGGCAAGGATCTCACTGAATAGGTGGATGTGAACACGAGTGAGATCACATGGAAAGCAGTCGATGGAGAGCCATGTTTCGCACCTAAAGACTAGCTGATCGATAAATACTGTGGAAAAGTATATCCATCAGAAGGCTTAGCCCGTTTAGATGAAGATGGAAATGCTTGCTCGATCAACAATGGAACCAAAGGAGTTGTTTTAGCATTACCTACTGTTTTAAAACTGAAGATTGACTACACATGGACTGCAAATATTGGAACAATGAAAGTCATTAATATAGTAATTCTTGGTATGAATAGTTCTTAACTCAACCCATTCAATTAGTCCATTTTGCTTCAAGAAAAGGTATTATTTAGTCATGATTTAATTGTTTTGTAAGAATTAGTTACGTCACTTAATATGATATTAACTATCAATACAAGTTAAACTGTAGTCAGAGAAAAGGGTTGCGCTTTCCTAGCCACCCAATTAAAAGTGGCGGATAAACCCCGCGATGCGGGCACAATGAGCTTATTATGAGTTACATACAAAATCAAATCACTAAACTATGAAACATTATTTCACAAAGACTGGATTTATTCTCATCGGATTCACGGCACTATCAAGTTGTGCATCATCTGGATCATCACCTGAAGCTGCTACGAAGAAAGCAGCCAAGAAAGAGACTGTAGTCAAGAAAAGCTCATCAACAAGTTCCTCAAAAAAGATAGGTAAAGATAAGCATGGTATGCCTACTTACACAGATTCATCAAGAACCCGTTACCTGAGAGCCACAGCCTACTCGCATATGGAGAAAGAGCCTGGAGCACCTGGACGCAAGAACGCAGCAGGAACTACACTTAAATACGGCAGCACACGTAGTGCAGCAGCTGACTGGTCACGTCTTCCACTCGGAACAAAATTCAAAGTGAAGGGTAACCCAAGCGTTACTTATGTAGTAGATGATTACGGTTCAGCACTCGTTGGCACCAACACCATCGACATGTTCTACCCTACTCTACGAGGTATGCGTAATTGGGGAACACGTAAAGTGACTATCCAGATCATCCAGATGGGATCATGGGAACGTAGCGCTAAGCTACTCAAAGGACGCCTACATGCTTCTCATTGCCGCAAGATGTATTACGCGATCAAGAAGAAGACTGGAAGCTCAGTGGCTAGCAACTAATCTTTCCTGAGAAACATTCTCACACATTTTACCTAAGCCATGTTGTTCTGCAACATGGCTTTTTTGTCTTTACCTTACGTGGTTTCAAGCTTACAACCCAGCCCATAACTAACCACTTTTTCACACTATTATGATGGCACGCAAAACAATCGAATTCGTAATCAAGCTCTTTATAATCGCACTAGTCTTCACCGCTGGGCTTTACGCCTATAATGTGCTAGACCTCATGGGCGTTGTTTAAACGGATATTATGAGCCTTTCTGAGCTATCAGATAAACAGACGAAATCTTCTATTCCCTTCATTTTTTCAAGGGTAGTTCCGGCTATAGCTATTGGTTTATTTTTACTAGTAGGGTTCACTATTTTTACACTTCCCTCACCTAGCGAGCCAGATTTACAGAGCTTCACGAACTGGCAGGAGGCTGACGCCCCATTTGGCTACCCTATGGTAAATAACGGACAAACTGACATCACCGCCCCGAGTCAAAAATTTGACCCTCGTTTTAATTTTCACAGCCCCTGGGAAAGAGCATCCATTCCCCGCACTGAACAGTTTGAGGCGGCCATGGGTAATGAAACTTGGGGTTACACTTATAATGCGCAGCCATTCAATGAGCTCAATAGTAAACGTGGTGGAAACCACAGTGGAGATGACATCAATGGAATTGGGGGGCAGAACTCAGACCTAGCAGATCCTGTGTTTGCAACTGCAAATGGACTCGTCGTTTACGTGGGTAATCCCAGTCCTGGATGGGGAAACTGTATTATTCTTGCTCACAGAACTCCTGACGGGAAAATAATTCAAAGTATGTATGCTCACCTGCTCAGCACTCACGTAGCTTATATGCAACAGATCCCTAGAGGTTATGTAATAGGCACTGTGGGTCAGGCAGATGTAGGTTATCTCGCACATTTGCACCTAGAAATGCGTGAGTCTGATGGCATCTCCCCCTTTCTCAGTGGCTACCCATCACTCTCACAGCATGATAGACTGAATCCTACTGAAGTAATCCAGGGATACATGGCTAAAGGTTCAAATATTTACAACCCATCGATTCTAGATATTGCTCAGGTCACACGTTTAAGACCTGAGTTAGAAATGGATGTGGACTCAGCGAAAAGCTACATGGAATACATGAGGAATGCTCCTAAGCAGGACGGCGAGTAATTTTATCTAGCAGGAACCACTGCTGTCTCTAGCCTTTCCATGAGCTTAGGAGCAAAGCTTGAACTGACATTGATATCTGCTCCTCTGAGGATCTTCCCCGTCCAGCTGTTACAGCTACGCCCTATGAAATACCGCCTCCTAGCTCTGAAAAATGTACTATCAGCTTCAACTCCATCACCCATATTTATCAACTTCCCCGTTCTATCTTTCTTAATAGTTTTCTTGATAGCGACTAACATTTTCTCTAAATAAAGAACCCCGCCGCAAGCGGACGGGGTATTTAGAATAGCGTAAGCTGGTGATCTTTATGAAGCTCTTGATATTCTCCACCCTGATTCTTTACATACTTCGCAATCATCCCTTCATCTCCATGCTTTCCTACACTA
>CALFBV010000119.1 GCA_937951395.1 uncultured Rubritalea sp. | reverse complement strand
TGCGAAGCTGTATGTCCAAAAGAGATCAGCGCAGACAACATAGCTAAGCTGAATCGCGACTTCGCGATCGCGGCTGCCAGAGAAGCTCTGTCTTAGATGCTCATCCTCTAACATCATAACTTTCAAAAGCTCAGGTTCCCCCTGGGCTTTTTTATTTTCAAAGATCTCTAATAAAACTTACCTCTAGCCCGTTAGTAAGATAACTGTGAAGTTTATCTTAACAACTAACTACTATAACAATGAGTTTGCACGCCACAAGTGCGCCCGATGCCCAAGCCAAACTGGATGCACAGAAAGGAAATTGTAGCAGGAAATTTACTCATCCGAAATCAAAATGAAAATGGTGGCTGGGCATACAGTTACAGCGCATCAGGTGGACACACTGATTCCTCAATAACTTGCTGGCAACTTCAGGCAACTTCAGGCTCTGCAAGCTTGTAAAACTAGTGGAATAAAACTCAATGGTCTCAAGAAATGTATTACACATGGCATTACATACTTGGAATCCTGCAAAAACGGCAAAGGCTCAGTTGGCTACAAACCCAGCTCTAAGATCACAACTATGACCCTTGGAGCATCACTCTGTTACCAGAAATGGGGCAAAGGGAATCGCTCACAAACTAGAAATGCAGTGAAATGGATCAATAACAACAATGAACTTAACTACAAGACACATGCGAATCTTTACATGCACCGCTACGCTAGTCAGACCAGAATCAATGCTAGAGGCAAGGCATGGAAGGATTACAATAAAAAAACCATAGCTCATTTAGCTGAGAGTCAAAATCCCGATGGCTCTTGGTCTGTCCCTGGTGGTGCGGGTCACGCAATGAGTTCCAAGCATTATGCTACATGTTTAAGCACATTGATGATGGAAGTTTATTACAGATTCTTACCTAGCTCATACTAGTGGTTATACCAACATATGAAGAAAACAGCTCAAAAACACCATATCCCCCGCCCCTTTGAGCTGTTGATAGCTTCAAATGAAAAAGCAATCACTTTTTTTTGCTTTTAGCCCTAAGAAAGTTCTGTTGTAATTCATTGATTAAATAGATCCATATTAATTTGGCAGGGGAAACACTAATTACACACTACAAAACATGAGTCTTCACGCACAACTCTCACCTGAAGCACAGGCTAAGATCAATGCTCAGAAAAGGAATTCCACCATTTGCTCGATCATCATCGCACTGCTCACCTGCGGAGTTCTCGTAGTGATCCTTTTCTATATCGCTATCTCTCAACTCTTCAAGAATAATGAAGAAATGGTAACCTATTCATCAGCACCTGAAACTGAAACTGAAGAAAAGATCGTAAAGCCTGAAATGAACAACCAAGTAGAGAAGAAGCCCTCTTCACCTTCGTCTAGTATGGCAAAAGTAATCGCAGCAAATACCCCATCCGCTACAGCAGTATCTGTTCCAGATCAGGTGGTGGCAGAACTTTCACCCGACTTCGGTGACGGTGATGACTTCGGTGATGGCTGGGGGAATGAAAGTGGTAACGGCGCTGATGGTAGTGGTTTCAATATCCCTGCATCTATGAAAAAACGTTGCTCAGCGAAAGATCGTATTGAAAGACTCACTAAAGAAGGTGGTCAAGAAGACTACGAGGAAAAAGTCATCCGCGCACTCAGATGGCTAAAGACGACTCAAGATTCTGACGGATCATGGAGTGTTCAAGGCAAGCCAGTCGCGATGACCGGTCTAGCTCTTCTCGCATACCTAGGTCACTGCGAGACACCTGCTTCACCAGAATTCGGTGAAACTGTAGAAAAAGCAATCGTTTACCTTATCGCAAATGGACAAAAAAATGGTGGCGGACTAGCTACTAGCATGGCTGATAAGCAGTGGTGCTACGAGCACCCCATTGCCACCTATGCGCTTGCTGAAGCATACACACTTTGTAAGGAATTTAACCTCCCTATCCCTAAGTTAGAAGAGACAATTACAGCCGCTGGTGATCTACTCATCGCAAATCAAAATGACAATGGTGGCTGGGCCTACAGCTATATCACTTCTGGTGGTCACACAGATTCATCAATTACCTGTTGGCAGCTTCAGGCTCTAAAAGCCTGTAAGACTACTGGAATAGAATTTGACGGACTTAAAAAATCTGCGGCGAATGGCATTAAGTATCTCGAACGCTGCAAGAACGGCACAGGAACGATTGGTTACACTCCTGGCTCTAAAACAACATCTATGTCAGCTGGCGCTGCACTTTGCTACCAACAATGGGGCAAAGGCAATCGCTTTCAAACGAGAAATATTATACAATGGATCAATGAGACAAATGACTTCGACTACAAAGTAAATGCTAACCTATACCTTCACTACTACGCTAGCCAAGCGATGATCAACGCTAGAGGCTCTGCTTGGGTGAAATACAATAAGAAGGCGATGACTCATTTAGCTGACAAGCAAAGTGACGACGGATCTTGGCCTGTTCCTACTGGATCTGCCCACGAAATGAGTTCTCCACATTATGCTACCTGCCTAGCAACACTGATGATGGAAGTTTACTACAGATTCCTACCAAGTTCTGAGTAGTAACCAACAAGATTTAGTGATCCCAAAAGATAGCAGAGATGATCTGCTCTTTTTTATACCTATGCCCTGATGTCGTATTGACTTTTTATTCATTTGGCTACATACCCTTTGCATGTCAACAGCACTACCAGCAAGACCTCGATCCGCGCCTACTAACAAAACCCACATTGCTATTGTAGCATCTATATACAATGAGCAGTATACTAATGCTCTGGTACAAAACACCAAGGAAGAACTAGCTCTCATCCTGCCTAATACTCAGCTAGACGTAGCTAGAGTCCCAGGTGCCTTTGAAATCCCTGTGGCCTGTGAACTACTTCTCAGTGGAAGCAACCCACCAGACGCAATTATCGCTCTCGGAGTTATTATCCAAGGACAGACTAAGCACGCAGGGATGGTAGCAGAAGCTGTTACTAGCAGTCTGCTCTCTATGGCCGTAAGACATAAAAAGCCCATCATCCATGAAGTTTTATTAGTAGAAGATGAAAAACAGGCGTATGCTAGATGCATGGCGGCAAATCTTAACCGAGGCAGAGAAGCTGCTAGATCAGCCCACACCATGGTGGAACTCTTCCAGGTGATGAACCAAGAGAAAACTAAAAAGCACCTCACTTTCAGTAAAAATAAAAATGTCTAGTCGCAGGGAAATAAGAGAAGCCGCTATCCAATTTCTTTATTGTAATGATCTAGAAGAAGGCGCACCCGCAGACGAGGCATCAGATGCTTTTTGGGAGCTATTGCTAGAGCCAGATTTTACTAAGCTTACTAAAGCATCAGTGAAGTCTGTTCTTCATCTGAATCAAGGAAGACAGAAACGCTATGCTAAACTGGTAGAAAAGGCTCCAGAATTGGAATCTCTCATCGCAGCGGATCCAGATGCTAAAAAGCTTGGTCGCGTACTCACGGCCATCGTGAAAAGCGAGAATAAGTGGCAGGCATTGATCGATAGCCTGGGACGGATATACAACCCTCAGAATGAGGAGATCCAGACAGACCTATCTGACACCCTGAGTGGAATCTATCTGCTAAATAAAACACTCTCTGATCAACGCCTAGCATGGAATGCTCAGTTATCTGACTTCCCACACTTTAAAACCAAGGCAGAATCTGTAAATGCTAGCATCTCAGCACTACAGCGAGTATCGGACCGCATTCTAATGGTGCAGAACCCAACTCTGTTCCCCACACATTCAGATGTAGCGCATCTTATATCTACTGCTGAGAAAATGCAGTCCATGCGTTCAATGGTAGATCAAAAAGTCCAACTCGTTACTGCGAATAAAGCAAAAGTTGATGAGATGATTCACTCTGTAGTAGAAAACTACGTCCCCGAGCGAATTAACCCAGTGGACAGAGCTATCCTTAGATTAGGCGCTGCTGAGATCATGTTTGATGAGTCATTACCTGCTCCAGTTTCTATCAACGAGGCGATTGAAATCTCACAAAAATTCGCTTCTTCAGACTCTTCCAAATTCATCAACGGGATTCTCGATAAGATCTCAAAAACTACTGTATAATTCACCCATCAAGGTATGAGCAACAACTTCACATTTTTAGGAGCAGAAAATCTTCAGCAGTCAGCTACTCTCATCATCCCAGGGAAACTCAGTCATGAGGAAATGCTTGGGCTTGAGCGGTATCTTGCTGGCCGCAAAATAATCTGGCTCTGTGA